>JAPJRA010000156.1 GCA_030824835.1 Geminicoccaceae bacterium
CGCCACCGCCTATCGCGAGATCTTCGCGGCGATCCCGGACGGGCTCACCTATCTGTCGATGCACTTCAACAAGCCGGGCGACTTCGAGCTGATCAACCCCGAGGATGCCCATCTGCGGACCGAGGAATACGCGCTGTTCTGCACGCCCACCATCAGCCAATGGGTCGACGAGTTCGGGCTCGAGCTGATCGGGATGCGCGGGCTGCGGGACGAGATGCGCACTCAGGCCTGAGGGCTGGCGGCAGGCCCGGCCGGGCGGGCGGCGATCGAGGCGAGCAGGCTCTCGATCTCCGCCTCGACCGCCTTCAGGTCCTCGCCACCCGACATGATCGAGATGATCTCGTCGCGCGAGATCGCGGATTTGTGGTAGGTCCCACGGTTGCGGCCGCGATTGAGCAGCGTGAACGTGTCGCCGACCGGATAGGCGTGGTGGATGTTGTGGCTGATGAAGATGACGGCCAGCCCCCGCATCCGCGCCTCGACGATGAACTTGAGCACGATCGCCGCCTGGTGCACGCCCAGGGCTGACGTCGGCTCGTCCAGGATGAGCACCTTGGCGCCGAAATGGACGGCGCGGGCGATGGCCACCGACTGGCGCTCGCCGCCGGAGAGCGTGCCCACCGCCTGGGTCGGGTCGCGCACGTCGATCCCGATGTCGGCCATCGCCTGGCGGGCAATGGCGTTGGCGCGCACCTCGTCGATCCGCGACAGTGGCAGCCTGCTCAGCGTCGGCTCGCGGCCGAGGAAGAAGTTCCGGGTGATGCTCATCAGCGAGATCATGCCCAGATCCTGGAACACGGTGGCGACGCCGAGTGCCTGAGCGTCGCGCGGGCTGCGGAAGACGACGGGTCGGCCATCGACCAGGATCTGGCCCCGGGTCGGCCGGTGGACGCCCGACAGCACCTTGATCAGCGTCGACTTGCCGGCGCCGTTGTCGCCGAGCAGGCAGTGGACCTCGCCCGGATAGACCTTGATGTCGATGTCCTGCAGGGCGCGCACCGAGCCGAACGTCATGCTGACGCCGCGCAACTCCATGGCCGGTGTATCGGTCATCGGCCGTCTCCGCGCCCGAGCGCCTTCGTTCGGATATAGTTGTTGACGAGCACGGCCAGCAGAATGACCAGACCCAGAAAGACCTTGAACCAGTCCGTGTCGATGCCGGTATAGAAGATCCCCATCTGCACGAGGCCGAAGATCAGGGCGCCGAACATCACGCCATAGACCGTGCCGTAGCCACCGGTCAGCAGCACCCCGCCGATGACGGCGGCGATGATCGCCTCGAACTCCTTGAGCAGCCCGCGCGTGGTGTCGGCCGAGCCTGCCTCCATGACCTGGATGGTGGCCAGCAGCGTGGCCGCGCAGGCGGTGCAGACGAACAGGCTGATCTTCACCCGGTCTACCGGCACGCCGACATTGCGCGCGACCACGGCATCGCCGCCGGTGGCGAAGATCCAGTTGCCGTACTTGGTGCGTGTCAGGATGTAGCCGGCCACCATGGTGATCCCGAGCCACCAGACGATAGACATCGGGATGCCGACGACGAACGGGATGCCGTCACTGCGCGTGGCGATCCAGCCCTGCGCGCCCATCCAGTGGAACAGGCCAGTGAGGACATGGCCGTTGAAGAGGGCGGCGGTCGTGGGGTCGGGCACGCCGTCCAGGATGTAGGGGATCTGGGTGCGCCCGGTCACGGCACGGGTGATGCCGATCGAGAGGCCGCGAAGGATGAACAGGGATGCCAGGGTGACGATGAATGACGGCAGCCGTGTAGCCACCACGATCAGGCCGTTCAGGTAGCCCACCAGTATCGCCACCAGGAAGGCCGCGCCGATGCCACCCCACAGCGGCAGCCCGAAGTAGCGTACGGCAAGGCCGATGACCACGCCGGCAAAGCCGATCATCGAACCCACCGACAGGTCGAACTCGCCGGCGATGATCAGCAGGGCAGCCGCCGTGGCGATGATGCCGAGCTCGGCCGACAGCGTCAGAAAGGTCATCGCCCCTTGCAGGGAGTAGAGGTTCGCCGCCCCCGGCAGCAGGGCGAAGATGACGATCGTCGCCAGCAACCCGCCGGCGGCACCGGCCTCCGGTCGGCGCAAGAGCTGCGTGAACCGCCCGGTTCGGGCAACGCGCTCGTCGGGGCCGTGGGCGCGTTTGGAGGTGATCTGCAGCCGGTCGTCGATGGCCAACGTATCGCCTGGAGTGATAGCGGGTTCGTTCACCACCGTCATAAGGCTTCCCGACCTCTTGTGCCACGAGGGAGGTCGGGGAACGTCTTGGTCCCCGACACGCTACTTAGATCAGCGGATTCCGTTCTTCGCCAGCGCCAGGATCGCCTTCGCCTTGTCTGGTGTGTCGATGAACAGCGGGCCGGTATAGGTATTGTTCAGTGGCCAGAAGCCGTGCGTTGCATGCTCGACCATGTAGATGACCGGCAGGAACCCCATCAAATACTGCTGGGCATCCATGCCGAAGCCCATCTTACCGGCGACCACGGCGTCCAGCACCTCGGGGCTGATGTCGAAGGTATAGAGCTTGTACTTGCCGAACAGCTCCTGCTCTTCGAACATGGTGATCAGCGGGTTGGCCGCGCCGACGCCCATCGCGAATACGCCCTGCACGTCGGGATGCGCCGACAGGTAGGCCTCGGTGCGTCGCTTGACGTCGGCCGGATCCGGCGTCACCGCCACCACCTCGGTGCCGCCGCCGGAAGGCTTCAGCCCGTCATTGAGTCCCTGGCAGCGCTCGTCGAGACTGACATTCCCGACCTCGTGATTGATGCAGACCACCTTGAGGATGCCGGCCTTCCCCAATCGCTCGCCGGCCTTCTTGCCGGAGTCATATTCCGAGACGGTGCCGACATAGAGCGTCGTTCCCATCTCAGCGCCCTGTTTCTCGCCGGAATCGACCACCACCAGGGGAATGTCGGCCGCAAGCGCCGCGGTGACGGACTTGCGCATGGCGTCGGCGTCGGCCAGGGAAACGGCGATGCCGTCCGGCTTGGCGGCGATCGCCGCATCCATCAGCCGCGCCTGCTCGACCACGTCGAAAACCTGCGGCGAATAATAGTCGACCTTGGCCCCGGTCAAAGCGGCACCGTCCTCGACACCTCGTTTGACCACCGACCAGTAGGGATCGGAGGCGGAGCCGTGGACGACAAAGGCGATGTGAACGTCCTGTGGGGCTTTCAGCCCCTCGGCCAGGGCCGGGCCGATCAGTAGACTCGCCGACGCGAGCATGCCGAGCAGTAGTTTCGCGATCCTGTTCATCCCCGTCTCCGCATGGTTGTTGGAACAACGATGATCTATGCGTCGAACTCCGCCGAAGTTGGGCGGTCGATCGACAAGCGACCTGCATGGCGCAGGCGGGGCCGGGCATTTGAGCGCGTGCTTTTGAAGCTGGGTGGATTAAGCCTCATGGTCCCCATTGCGTCGTCAATTAGGAGCGACTGAACGACGATTCTTGTCGGGGTGACAGAGCCATTTCGGTCCATTCGGATGGGTACGATTTTCGCTACGCTCGTCCCACCAGCTGAGCGCCCGTTGCTGTGACCGCTGGTGCCAATGGCTTTGTCAGATCGGCGCGGATTGGCTCTTTCAAACAAAAGGGTGGCGGGTACATCAAGCGGTACCATCGGGCCATTTGGAGCTTCCCATGTACATTGCCGGCGAGGAAGAGATCGACGCCATCGCCAAGGTCATCCGTTCGGGCGCTTTGTTCCGCTACGGACCCGACAGCGAGTGCGAGCGGTTCGAAGGGCGCTACGCCAGCTATCTCGGCATGGGGCACTTCGCCTTGGCAGCCAGCGGTACCTACGGTCTGGCCGCCGGCCTGATCGGGCTCGGGATCGGCCCCGGCGACGAGGTCCTGGTGCCGGCCCATACCTACATGGCGACGGCGACCGCAGTGCTCTCGGTCGGCGCCATTCCCATCATCGTCGACGTCGACGAGAGCATCACCATCGATCCCGTGGCGCTGCGCGACGCGATCGGGCCGCGGACCCGCGCCGTCATCCCGGTGCACATGTGGGGTGCCGCGTGCAACATGAACGCGATCATGGAGATCGCCCAGAAGCATGGGCTCCTGGTGCTGGAAGATGTCTGTCAGGGCATCGGCGGCTCCTATGAGGGCCGCAAGCTCGGCAGTATCGGCCATGCCGGGGCATACAGCTTCAATTACTACAAGAATATCACCTGCGGCGAAGGTGGCGGCCTCGCCACCAACGACCCCAAGGTCGCCGAGCGGGCCAAGTGTGCCATCGACCCCTGCCATTTCTACTGGCAGGGCCGCACCGACGGCATCGTGCCGTTCGCCGGGATCGGGGCCCGGGCATCCGAGCTGATGGGGGCGATGCTCAACGTCCAGCTCGACCGCCTCGACGGCATGATCTCGGCCATGCGGGCGGAGAAGAAGGCGATCCTGGCCGGCACCCGGCATCTGGGCAATATGGGTCTCGTGCCGTCGCCGATGAACAGCCCCGACCATGACTGTGCCACCCAGGTCATGTTCCTGCTGCCCACCGAGCAGGCGGCGCAGAAATTCGCCAACACCATTCCCAGCGTCATCGCCGGCAAGACCGGCCGCCACAACTTCACCCAGTGGGATCAGGTGCTGATGAACGAGGGTGCGCATCATCCGGCGCTCAATCCCTACAAGCTGCCCGAGAACCAGGGCTGCCGGCTGACCTACCCGCCGGAGCTGGGCAAGCGCTCGCTCGACATCCTGAACCGCACGGTGATGATCGCCACCCATCCGCTGCACGGCGATCAGCAGATCTCGGACACGATCCACAATATCGACGCGGCGGCACGGGTGGCGCTGGAGGCGGCTTCACTGGACGAGGTCGAGCTGCGCAGTGCCGCTCCGGTCGACCTGCAGAAGTTCGACAGCCTGCCGGAGGCCTAACCGCCGGCGGCACTCAGGCGGGCGAACGCCGCGCGCAGCGCCAGCACCGCGCGGAGGATCTGACGCTCGTCCAGGGCGGCGAAGCCCAGCAGCAGGCCGTGCTCAGGTTGGGTGGCGTGATAGTTGGTGGAGATCCCCTGGACGTCGAGACCTTCCTCGAGTGCAGCTGCGATCACGTCGCGGTCGGTGAAGGGCTGCTTGAAGCTGGCCAGGAGCTGCATGCCGGATTCGTTCTCGGTGACGGAGATCCACTCGTCCAGATGCTTGCGGCAAAGACGGACGAAGTTGGCTTGCCGGCGGGCGTAGAGCCGCCGCATCCGCTTGAGGTGCGTGGCGAAATAGCCCTGCTGGATGAAGTCGTGCACCGTCGCCTGCAGCAGCAGCGGCGCGAACTGGCCGGTGATGCTCACCGCCTTGTCGAAGGCATCCGAGAGCTCGCGCGGGACGATCAGGTAGCCGATGCGCAGCGCCGGCATCAGCGTCTTGCCGAAGCTGCCGATATAGACGACGCGATCGGCGTGATCGAGGCCGCGCAATGCCGGCACCGGGCTGCCGCGGAACCGGTATTCGCCGTCATAGTCGTCCTCGATGATCCAGGCGCCATAGCGCTCGGCGATGGCCAGCAGCTGCAGCCGCTCCTCAATGCGCATGATGGTGCCGAACGGCCACTGGCACGACGGCGTGACGTAGATCAGCCGAGGCGGCGGCAGGTCCGGATCGGCGAGGCTCCAGCCGCGCCGGTCGACCCGCAGCGGCGCCAGCCGGCCGCCACCGGCGAGGAACGCGCTCTTGGCGCCGAGATAGCCCGGCTCCTCCATCCACACATGGTCGCCTTCGTCCATGAGCACACGGGAGACGAGGTCCAGTGCTGCCTGCGCTCCCGTGACGACGATCACCTGCTCGGCGGTGCAGTTGATGCCGCGCGACAGGCTGATGTTGCTGGCGATCGTCTGCCGCAGCCCGGGATGGCCGGCGAAGGAGTAGTAGCCCAGCAGGTTCTCGTCGCGGCTGCGCGCGTTGCGGACGAGCAGGCTGCTCCAGATCGAGAACGGGAAGGACTCCGTGTCGGGAACACCGGGATGGAAGTTCATCACACCGGCATTGCGCGCCGGCTGCGGCCCCGCGACGATGGTTCGCCCCCGTGCCGACAGCCGCTCGGACCGGCACGGCCGCGCTGCCGCCGGTGCGGTGCGTGGACGCTGCTGGATCATGGCGACCCAGGTGCCGGAGCCTGCCCGCGCCTCGAGAAAGCCCTCGGCCAGCAGCTGGTCGTAGGCGGCGATGACCGTATTGCGCCCTACCTTCAGATCCTCGGCCAGCGAGCGGGTCGACGGCAGCAAGCTATGCGCCGGGATCTGGCCCCCGAGAATATAGCGGCGCAGCGTTCCGTAGATCTGTCGATGCATCGGCTCGTCCGACTGGCGGTCCACGGACATGATGTCGAGCGACAGCCGCATGTGATCGGCCAAGGCGTCATCCTTCCGTAGGTCGAGTTGCGTCGCCGGGCGTCGTCACCGTGCCTTGGACGGCTGGCCGAATGCAAGGGGCCTCGAGGGACCATAGTCCCAACATGGTCGGGGAGAAGCCAGATGCGTGCGGCAATTGTCGGGACCGGCGGCATCGCCCGCGTCCACCGACGGGTCATCGCGGACCTGGGCGGGGACGTCGTCGGTGTCTGTGGCCACTCCCTTGCCGCGGCGCGGGATTTCGGCGCCGTCTCCGCCTACGACAATCTGGTCGCCATGCTGCGCGAGCAGCGGCCGGACGTGCTGCATGTCTGCACGCCCAATCACCTGCATGCCGAGCAGGCGCTGGCCGGATTCGCCGCCGGTGCCCACGTCGTCTGCGAGTAGCCCATGGCCACCTCGAGCGACGCGGCGCGGCGCATGATCGACGCCGCCGGCAAGGCCGGTCGTACCGGGGCCGTCGTCTACAACTATCGGGGCTATCCGCTGGTCGAGCTGTTGCGGCAGCAGATCCGGCGCGGCGAGTTCGGCACCTTGCGGCGCGTGGGCGGCTGCTACCTGTCGGAGGACGCGTTCGACCCGCGGAAATACATGTGGCACTTCACGCCGGGCAGTGTCGGGCCGGCCTACGCACTCATGGATATCGGGGTCCACTGGCTGGATCTCGTCGAGCACGTCACCGGCGAGCGTATCCGAGAGCTGTCGGCGCAGCTCTCCACCCATCAGCGGACCCGCATCTGGCGCGGCGGCGAAGGGCAGGGGCCACGCCCGGAAGGGCAGCCCCAGACCGATGGTAGCGTGACCGTCGACGTGACGGTCGAAGACCAGGCCGACCTGCTGCTGCGGCTCGGCAATGGTGCTGCCGGTGCTGCCACCATCAGCGGCGTCTCGGTTGGCCATCCCAACACCATCGTCCTGTCGATCGATGGCTCGACGAAGGGCTTCTCCTGGAACCAGCAGGAGCCGAATCTGGTCCGCGAGCGGACGCCCGCCGGCATTCTACTGAGGCAGCGAACGCCGGGCACGCTGGATCAGTCCTCGGCCTGGATGACCTCGCTGCCGGCAGGACATGCGGAAGCCTACATCGATGCCTTTCGCAACGTCGTGGCGCAGATCTGGGCCGGTA
>JAPJRA010000157.1:0-227 GCA_030824835.1 Geminicoccaceae bacterium
GATCCCAACGACCCGACCAGCCTCACCGCGCCGGTCCCGGATTACCTGGGCGGCCTCGCCGCGGGCGTGCTGGGCACGCGCGGCCTGCGCATCGGCATCGACGCGGCGTTCAACGCCGAGGGGGTCGAGCCCAAGGTGGTCGAGCTGACCGACGCGGCGGCCAAGGTGTTCGCCCGGCTGGGCGCCACTCTCGTCGACATCGAGATACCCGACACCCGCAAGGTCGT
>JAPJRA010000157.1:237-7464 GCA_030824835.1 Geminicoccaceae bacterium
TCGACGGCTGGGCGTCGTTCTGCGCCGTCGAGACCGCCATCGCGCACAAGGAAACCTACCCCTCGCGTGCCGCCGAGTATGGTCCCACGCTGGCTTCCCTGATCGATCTCGGCCACCAGCTGCCCGGATTGCAGCTCGGCGAGATCATGATCGAGCGCGACCGCTTCAAGGGCCGGCTGGTCCGGCTGTTCGAGGAGGTCGACCTCGTGCTCATCCCGGCCATGTACTTGGCCGGCCCGACCTTCGAGCGGATGAGCCGGCTGGCCGATCCCGCTGAGCTCGCCATGCTGCTCAAATTCACCTCGCCGTTCGACGTGTCGGGAAGCCCGACGATCACGCTGCAGGGCGGCTTCAGCGATGCCGGGCTGCCGGTAGGCTTCCAGCTCGTCGGCCCGCATCTGGCCGAGGACGTGCTGCTGCGAGCCGGTCATTCCTACCAGCAGGAGACCAACTGGCATGCCTGTCATCCCTCGGTTTGAGTGATCTTTGATCAAAAGCTGCCTGATCGCGCGTCACGGTGCCGCGGAGCAGTCGCAATGTCCTGGGGGGATCCGCCGTCGAGGCGGCCGAGGCCCATCTGGCACGCTCGTTGCTGCGGTGCAGTAGGTAACACTGCGCCTCAGCAAAAATCAGAACGAGGGATCCATCCATGCGTCTTGGAGCCGGCACCTTGTTGGCGGGGGTGGCCATCGCCGCCTTCGCAACTACCGCACGGGCGGATGATCTCCCGCCGATCAAGATCGGTCTTCTGGAGGACCAGTCGGGCGAGATCGCGCTGTTCACGCTGCCCAAGGTCCACGGCACCGAGCTCGCCGTCGAGGAGATCAACAATGCCGGCGGCGTCCTCGGCCGGAAGCTCGAGCTGATCGCCTACGACCCGCAGTTCGACAACGCCAAGTTCCAGGAGTTCACGCGTCGCCTGCTGGAGAAGGACAAGGTCGACGTGCTGTTCGCCGGTGCGACCAGTGCGTCGCGCGAGGCGGTTCGGCCGATCGTCGATCGCACCGATACCCTCTACTTCTACACCAATCAGTACGAGGGCGGCGTCTGCGACGCCAACATGATCGGCACCGGCGGGCTGCCGGAGCAGCAGTTCTCCACGCTGATCCCGTGGATGATGGAGAAGTACGGCAAGAAGGTCTACGTCATCGCCGCCGACTACAATTTCGGCCAGATCTCGGCCGAATGGACGAAGAAGCTGGTCGAGGACAATGGCGGCGAGATCGTCGGCGAGGAGCTGATCCCACTGGGCGTCTCGCAGTTCGGCCAGACGATCCAGAACATCCAGAAGGCCAAGCCCGACTGGCTCATGTCGCTGCTGGTCGGCAACTCGCAGTCCTCGTTCTACGAGCAGGGGCCCGCCGCTGGCCTCAAGATCCCGATGGGCAGCTCCATCACCATCGGCCTCGCCTTCGAGCACAAGCGCTTCAAGCCGCCTGCCATGGAGAACATGCATGTGGCGATGAACTGGTTTCAGGAGCTGGAGAACAAGGATCCGGCGGCCAAGGACTTCACCACGCGCTGGCGCGCCAAGTTTCCCGACGAGCCCTACATCAACGACATGGGCCAGAACGCCTACGCGGCGGTCTACCTCTACAAGAAGCTCGTCGAGATGGCGGGCTCGACCGAGCTGGCACCCATCCGCGAGCAGATCGCCACGGGCAATGCCTGCATCGACGCGCCCGAGGGGCAGATCTGCATCGATCCGAAGTCGCAGCATGTCAGCCATCGCATGTGGCAGATCTCGGTCGACGCCAAGCACGAAGTGACGGTCGAGCGGTCCTGGGATCGGATCGAGCCCTACTGGCTGGGCGAGATCGGTTGCGACCTGACCAAGGACGACCCGAAGGACCAGTACACGCCGAGCTATCTGCCGACACCCTGATCCGCGGCGGGCCGGCAGGGGGCTCACGCCCGTCCTGCCGGCCCATGCCCGAGCCGAGCCGCGTGGGGACAGCATGCAACTGATCGAGATCGTATCGTTCGTCTACCAGGTGGCCGACGTGTTCGCCTTCCTGGTGCTGGCTGCCGCTGGCCTTGCCATCATCTTCGGCATGATGGGGATCATCAACATGGCCCATGGCGAGTTCATCGCGATGGGCGGCTACGTCACGACCTACGCCGTCCAGGCCGGCGCTCCCTTGCCCTTCGCCATGCTCGCTGGCGCGGGCGCCGCCGGCGTGTTCGGGATGATTCTCGAGCGCACGATCGTGCGCCAGTTCTACCACCGGCCAATCGATTCGCTCGTCGCCACGTGGGGCATCAGCCTGATCATGACCCAGGGTGCCTTGCTGCTGCTGGGCTCCGGCGCACCGGGCGTCGGCACGCCGTTCGGCAGCGTCGCCATCGGCGAGGCCTCGTTCTCGGTCTATCGCCTCGTGCTGGTGGCGATCGCGGTGCTCGTGCTCGCGGTCCTCTACGTCGTCTTCATGCGCACGCGCTTCGGCGTCCACGCCCGCGCCACCATGCAGAACGCCGCGATGGCGCGGGCCCTGGGCGTGCCGGTCGATCGCGTCTACGCCATCACCTTCGGTCTCGGCGCGGCCCTGGCCGGCCTCGCCGGCGGGCTCTACGCGCCGACCATGACGCTGAGCCCGATGATGGGCTCGAGCTTCGTGATCGAGGCCTTCGTCACCGTGGTCGCCGGCGGTGCCGACGTGCTCATCGGCACGCCGCCCGCGGCCCTCGCCTTGGCCCTGATCAAGGCCACGGCCACCGTCTTCTGGGGGCAGGTCTATGGTGTGATGGCCCTGCTGGTCGCCGTGTGCCTCGTCGTCAGGCTGCTGCCCGACGGGTTCACCGGCTGGATGATCCGGCGCCGTGCCTGAGGAACCCGCCCGATGAAAGCTCTCCTCGCCAACGTCAACGGCCCGCAGACCTACGGCAACAGCCGGAGCTTCTGGGCGGTCGCCATCCTCGTCCTCGGGATCGCCCTGGCCTATCCCCTGCTGGTCGACAGCTACACGGTCGGCAACGTCACCTTCTTCGCGCTCTGGGTGTTCATGGCGCTGGGCCTGTCGCTGATCTGGGGCTATGGCGGCATGCTGAGCTTCGGCCAGACGGCCTTCTTCGGCTTTGCCGGGTACAGCTACGGCGTCATCGCCATCAATCTCGGCAAGTATTACGCGTTCCCGTTCGTCGCCTTGCTCTGCGCCCTAGTGCTCGCTGCGCTGCTGGCGCTGCTGATCGGCTACTTCATGATCTATGGCCGCATCACGGGCGTGTTCGTCGGCATCGTCACCCTGTCCCTGACCCTGACGCTGGCGACGTTCCTCAATCAGACGGCGGGCCCGGAATGGCGCATCGGCCGCGCGCGGCTGAACGGGTACAACGGGATGACCCGGATCCCGCCCTTGTCGATACCCTGGTTCGACGGCAGCACGATCTATTTCGAGGGGATCACGCTCTACTATTTCGTGCTGGCGCTGCTGGTGATCACCTATCTGGGCCTGCGCATGCTCGTGAACTCGCGGTTCGGCAACGTGCTGGTGGCGATCCGCGAGAACCCGGACCGCACCGAGCTGCTGGGCTACGACATCCGCCGCTACCAGCTCATCGCCTTTGTGGTCGGCAGCACGCTGGCCGGTCTCAGCGGGGCACTCTACACCGCCTGGGGCCAGTTCATCGTGCCGGCCTCGATGGCGCTGCCGGCGGCCGCCATGCCGATCATTTGGGTCGCCGTCGGTGGCCGCAAGGACGTCACGGCGACGCTGATCGGCACCTTCCTGGTCTTGTGGTTGTTCCAGAGCCTGATCGTGATCAGCCAGCAATACGCGCTGATCTTCACCGGGGCCCTGCTGCTCGTGACCATCCTGTTCACGCCGGGCGGCTACATCGTCTGGCTGGTCGAGAACCGCGAGCGCGTCTCGGGCTGGCTGCGCCTGCGCCTGTCCAGGACCGCCCCGGCGGCCAGTGGGGCACCGGGCGAATGACGGCCCTCCTGGAAGCCCGCGGGCTGAGCAAGCGCTTCGGCGGCCTCAAGGCCGTCGACGACCTGTCGCTGACGATCGAGGAGGGCGAGCTGCATTGCCTCATCGGCCCGAACGGCGCGGGCAAGAGCACATTCTTTAAGCTCGTGCTCGGCCGCTATGCGCCGACCACCGGCTCGGTGCGCTTCCGCGGCGAGGACATCACGGCGCTCGAGGCCGCCGCGCGCGTCCGGCGCGGGATGAGCGTGAAGATGCAGGTGCCGGGTGTGTTCCCGGAGCTGCCGGTGCGGCAGAACCTCGACATCGCCCTGCAGTACCGTTTCAGAGGTGCCGAGCTGCGCCGTGAGGTCGACCGGCTGCTCGACCTCATCGATCTGGCGCGCGAGGCTACGAAGCTCGCGGGGCAGCTCGCCCACGGGCAGAAGCAGTGGCTCGAGATCGCCATGGCGATCGGCGTCCGGCCGAACCTCCTGCTGCTCGACGAGCCCACCGCCGGCATGTCGCCCGAGGAGACCTACAAGACCGGCGAGATGGTCAAGGCCCTGAACGCCGACGGCATGACCGTGCTGGTGGTCGAGCACGACATGGCCTTCGTCCGGCAGATCGCACGCAAGGTCAGCGTGCTGCATTTCGGCCGGATGTTCGCGCAAGGCAGCATCGACGAGATCACTGGCAACGAGGCCGTCCAGGAGATCTATCTGGGGAAGGGCCACCATGGCCACTGAGGTCCTGCTCGAGGCCGAGGGTGTCACTGCCGGTTACGGCTCGTCGCCGATCCTGCAGGGCATCGACCTGTCGATCCGGCGCGGCGAGATCGTGGCCGTCATCGGCCGCAACGGGGTCGGCAAGACGACGATGATGCGCAGCATCATCGGCCAGCTGCCGGTGTGGAGCGGCTCGATCCGGCTGCACGGCAAGGAGATCGGCAAGCTGCCGCCCGAGCAGCGGGCCCAGCGCGGCATCGGCTACATCCCGCAGGGCCGCGAGGTCTTCCCGCGGCTCACGGTCGAGGAGAACCTCGCCGTCGGCGAGATGATCAACGGCAGTGGCGGCCGCAAGCTGCACAAGCTGGTCTACCGCTACTTCCCGATCCTCGAGGAGCGGCGCCGGCAGGCGGCCGGGACGATGAGCGGCGGCCAGCAGCAGCAGCTCGCCATCGGCCGTGCCCTGGTCGGCAATCCCGAGCTCTTGCTGCTCGACGAGCCCTCGGAGGGTATCCAGCCCTCGATCGTCGAGGAGATCTCGCGGATCATGGTCTCGATCAACCAGGACCTCGGCACGACCATCCTGTTCGTCGAGCAGAATCTCGACATGATCATGGCCATGACCCAGCGCTGCTACGTCATGGACAAGGGCCGGATCGTGGCCGAGCTGCCCTCCCAGGCGCTGGCCGACCGCGATGTCGTCAAGCGCCATCTGCAGATCTGAGCACCGCAAGCAAAGGGCCGCTACCGATGAGCTGGATCGAGACCTCCATCATGGCGCGACGCGGCGTCGCCGGCGGCAAGGCCGGCGTCACGCACGAGCTGACCGAGGTTCGACAGGGCCGCTATCACTACGTGTACGGGCCCTATGCCGAGCCCGTGCTGACCATTCGCCCGGGCGACATCGTCGTGGCCGAGACCCACGACGCTTTCGAGGGCAAGATCAAGAGCGAGAGCGACAAGCCCAGCGAGAAGATGAACCTGCCGTTCGCCAACCCGCAGAACGGGCCGATCCGGGTGGAGGGTGCCAGCAAGGGTGATGTCGTGGCGATTTACATCCACGACATAGCACCTCGCGGGCCGCAGCCCGTCGGCACCACGACGATCATGGCCGAGTTCGGCGGCCTCGTCGGCACCGGCCAGACCGCCATGCTCAACCCGCCGCTGGCCGAGCGGGTCAAGAAGATGGAGGTGACCCGCGACGGGATCCGCTTCAGCGACCGCGTCACGCTGCCCTACGAGCCGTTCATCGGCACGCTGGGCGTGTCGCCGGAGATCGAGGCGGTGTCCTCGGTGCAGCCCGACTATTGGGGCGGCAACATGGACCTGCCCGACATGGCGCCGGGTGCCGTGGCCTACTTCCCGGTCTTCCACGAGGGGGCGTTCGTCTATCTCGGCGACTGCCACGGCACGCAGGGGGACGGTGAGCTGTCCGGTGTCGCCGTCGAGATGCCGGCCACCGTCACGCTGCAGATCGATCTGATCAAGGACTGGCAGATCGCCTGGCCGCGGCTCGAGACGGCGGAGCGGATCATGACCATCGGCAGCGCCCGGCCGATGGAGGACGCGGCCCGCATCGCCTATCGCGAGCTGGTGCGCTGGCTCGCCGCCGATTACGGCTTCGAGGAGATCGAGGCCTACATGCTGCTGAGCCAGGCCGGACGTGTCCGCCTCGGCAACATGGTCGACCCCAAATACACGCTGGGCGCCAGCATCGCGAAGTCGATCATCGCGTAAGGGACAAGCCGCGGCCCGGCACGTCGTCGGGCCGCTCGTTGCCGCGGGCGAGGGCCGTGCGCCCGCCCCCCTGGCCCGCCAGGTCCCGCTTGCGGGTGCCCGCCCTCTGCCCGACGGGCAGCCCGGCGCCACGATCCGATCGAGCCGGCAATCGTCGCGGTCGAAAGCCATTCCAGCCACCGGGTAAGGTGACCCGATCGCCGGCGCACGCGATCGTCCGCTCGATCGACGGGAAGCCGACGGCCCGCGCCTGGCTCGAGCGGCACGAGCGTTGGACCTTCTCCACCCGGACGTCGTCCAACCGCCGGTCGACCTGCAGGCCGCGGGTCGGCCGTCACCCGGCTCGGCACGACCAGGCATCTGGGCCGTGCGCCCCGACAGCCGGCCTCGAGCCCATCCTGGCCACGGTCGCGCGCGGGCATCAAACCTTGGCTGCGATCCACCGAGTCCTTCACGACCGTCTCGTCCCGTTGCTGCCCGTGCTCACCGAATTCTTCGCGTTGAGCGCTGGCCGATTGGCTCGAAGCTGCCGGCATTGTCGCTGGACTGTCGGCCGCTCCGCGATTGACCGTCGCGCTGCGCCGTCAAGGTGACGGCCCGGCTCGACCGCGTCGACGACCTTCCGTCACCGGCCACTTCGGCATGGCGTCCGGTCGACTGGCATGACATTGAAGCAGTCGTGCGGATGGACAGTCGTCTGCTGCAATGAAGTGGGCGGAATTCCGCATTATTAATGTAGAGTGATCTAATCGATCGGGTTTGGAAAACCTTGTGGAATAGCATCTTAGCCTCCGCTATTGTCGGCTGCTCTATATGGCACGCGACCTGCATTGCCATATGGAGGGGGGGCATAAAAG
>JAPJRA010000158.1 GCA_030824835.1 Geminicoccaceae bacterium
GTCCCGGTGGTCCCGGCGGCCCGGGTGGCTTCGGCGGGCCGCGTGGCCCGCGCGACGACATGGGCGGCGGCTTCGGCCGTGGCCCGCGCGGCCCGCGTTCGGGCCCGCGCTACTGAGCTGATTCGACTTGCGGTAGCCTGCTTCCCGTCTATGCGGCGGAGCAGGCGCCGACTTGCCGTCGGATATGCAGGGTGCAATGGCGGCAGCCGCAACGGTTGCCGCCGCTTCCGTTGACCGGTGCCGGTGCGGTCCCTACATACGGGGCCAACATTCAAGGATCGGCCCTGCACCGGGATGATCGTCGAGCTCAACGCCCGATCGAAAGAGGTCTTTCGCCAGATCGTCGACGCCTACGTCGCCACGGGAGAGCCCGTAGGCTCCCGTACGGTGGCGCGGCGGCTGGAGGAGCAGGTCTCGCCTGCCACCATCCGCAACGTGATGGCGGACCTCGAGGAATATGGACTCCTCTACGCCCCGCACACCTCGGCCGGGCGAGTGCCCACCGACGCCGGATTGCGGCTCTATGTCGACGGCCTGCTGGAGGTCGGCAATCTCACCGAGGACGAGCAGCGCGAGATCGAGGGCCGCTGCGTCGTGCGCGGCCGCAGTCTCGAGGGCGTGCTGTCCGATGCGTCCAACGCCCTCTCCGCGCTGTCCCGCTATGCCGGCATCGTGGCGGCGCCCGTCAACGAGCGGCCCTTCCGGCACATCGAGTTCGTCCTCTTGTCGCCGGGCCGGGCCCTGGTCATCGTGGTCGGCGACAACGGCATGGTGGAGAACCGCGTCATCGACGTGCCGCTGGGCATGTCGGTCTCGACGCTCATCGAGGCCGGCAACTATCTCACCGCCAAGCTCGCCGGGCGCAGCTTCGGCGAGGCCCGCTTCAGCATCCTCGAGGAGATCGAGCAGCATCGCAGCCAGCTCGACGCGCTGACGCAGAAGGTGGTCTCGGCGGGCCTGGCGACCTGGAGCGGAGATTCGGACCGGCGCGAGAACGGGTTCCTGATCGTGCGCGGCCACGCCAAGCTGCTCGATGACGTCACCAACCTCGCCGACCTTGAGCGCATCCGCGGGCTGTTCGCCATGCTCGAGGCGCGCCAGAGCATCCTGCGGCTGGTCGAGCTGACCCAGTCCGCCAAGGGCATGCAAATCTTCATCGGCGCCGAGAATCAGCTTTTCGGCCTGTCGGGCTGCTCGATGATCGTGGCCCCTTACAGCGCCGGCGCCGAGGGCGGGCGCGGCGCCGAGGTTGTGGGGGCGATCGGCGTGATCGGCCCGACCCGCATGAACTATGCCCGCATCATCCCGCTGGTCGACTACACCGCACGTGTGGTCAGCCGCATCCTAGGCACTCCCGATTCCGAGACGAGGCGATGAACGATAGCAACGACCAAGAGAATCCCGACATTCTCAACGGCCAGGAGGCCCCTGCCGTGGAGCCGGCCCCGACGGCCGAGGAACACCAGGAGCTCAAGGATCGCCTGCTGCGCACCCTGGCCGAGATGGAGAACCTGCGCCGCCGGACCCAGCGCGAGGTCGAGGACGCACGCAAGTTCGCGGTGACCGGCTTCGCCCGCGATCTGCTGGAGGTCAGCGACAATCTCAGCCGCGCCCTGGCCTCGGTGCCGCAGGAGGCACGGCAGCAGAGCGACTTCATGAAGAACCTGGTGCTGGGCGTCGAGATGACCGAACGGTCGCTGCAGAGCGCCTTCGAGAAGCATCAGGTGCGCCGGGTCGAGCCGCAGAAGGGCGAGAAGTTCGACCACAAGGTTCACCAGGCGATGTTCGAGGTACCGACCGGCGACCTGCCGGCCGGAACCATTGCCGAGGTGATCCAGGGCGGGTATGTGATCGCCGACCGGCTGCTGCGTCCGGCTTTGGTGGGCGTGGCCAAGGCATTGCCGGGCGGCGACGGCGGTCAGCCCCGGGGCAGCCAGGTCGATGCCACGGTCTGACGGCAGCGGGAGCCGGCGGGGACGGGCTGCGATCGACGGCCGGTCCGGAACAAATCGACAAAGGGCAGAGTGCTGATGCAGAGCGGCGTAAAGAAGGTCGTCCTGGCCTATTCCGGTGGCCTCGACACCTCGGTGATCCTGCGCTGGTTGCAGGACTACTATCGCTGCGAGGTGATCACCTTCACGGCCGACCTCGGCCAGGGCGAGGAGCTCGAGCCCGCCCGCGCCAAGGCCGAGCTCATGGGCGTGAAGCAGATCTACATCGAGGACGTGCAGGAGGAGTTCGTCCGCGACTACGTGTTCCCGATGTTCCGTGCCAACGCCCTCTACGAGGGCTGCTACCTGCTCGGCACCTCGATCGCCCGGCCGCTGATCGCCAAGCGGCTGATCGAGATCGCGGCCGAGACCGGCGCCGACGCCATCGCCCACGGTGCCACCGGCAAGGGCAACGATCAGGTCCGCTTCGAGCTGGCGAGCTACGCGCTCAACCCGCACATCAAGGTCATCGCCCCCTGGCGCGAGTGGGACCTGGACAGCCGCGACAAGCTGATCGAGTACGCCGAGGGCCGACAGATCCCGATTCCGCGCGGCAAGCGCGGCGAGGCCCCCTACTCCACCGACGCCAACCTGTTGCACATCTCCTACGAGGGCAAGGCGCTCGAGGATCCCTGGGTCGAGCCCGACGACGAGATGTTCACGCGGACCGTCTCGCCCGAGGCGGCGCCCGACCGGCCGACCTATGTCGAGATCGGCTTCGAGCGCGGCGACCCGGTAAGCGTCGACGGCGAGCCTTTGTCGCCGGCCAACCTGTTGCGCCGCCTCAACGACCTAGCCGGTGCCAACGGCATCGGCCGGCTGGACCTGGTGGAGAACCGCTTCGTCGGCATGAAGTCGCGCGGAGTCTACGAGACGCCGGGCGGCACCGTGCTGCTGTTGGCGCACCGCGCGATCGAGAGCATCACGCTGGACCGGGGTGCGGCCCATCTCAAGGACGAGATGATGCCGCGCTACGCCGAGCTGGTCTATAACGGGTTCTGGTTCGCGCCGGAGCGCGAGATGCTGCAGGCGCTGATCGACCAGAGCCAGGCGAACGTCACCGGCACCGTGCGCGTGAAGCTCTACAAGGGCTCGGCGCAGGTGGTCGGCCGCAAGGCGCCGCACACGCTCTACAGCCACGCCTTCGCCACCTTCGAGAAGGACACGGTCTACAACCAGCGCGACGCCGAGGGCTTCATCCGGCTGAACGCGCTGCGGCTGCGGATCGGTGCCCTGTCGCGGGAAATCGGCCAGGATCGCTGAACCCCGGCTGCTCCCTTACGGCAAGGACCAGGCCGGCGCTTCGGCACCGGCCTGCCTGGACCTCAAGCGGCCTTCTTCAGGCCGTCCTGCCGGGCACTGAACCACCGGCTGGCCATGTCGCCGGCCATCTCCATCTGCCGGGTCATGCCGTGGCCCAGCCGCGTCATGCTTTGCTGGACGTAGTCGTGCTGGATCTCCATCGCCTCGCGCCAGTCGCGCGTGGCGACCAGACGCTGCAGGGTCTGCACGTTGCGCTGCATCTGCTCGCGCCCGAGCTCGATCCAGAACGCCGCCAGATCGGTCTCGGCCTTGACCAGATCGCGCATCGCGGGCCCGGCCTCGTCGAGCACCACGCGCATCATCGGTGCCGCCGTCCGCCCGGCGACCTCGCGCCCGCGCTCGAGGGCGGCCTCCGCGGCCTGAGCCAGGGAATCCGTAGTCTCCTGAGCATGATCCGCCGTCTGGTCGATGGCCTCGGCGGCGACCTCGCCGGTCTGCTTGACGTTGTTCCGGGCGGTGTCCCGGCTGCTGGCCTGGGCCATTCGATTTCCCCTTATCTGGTGATCTGGGACTCGGTGCAGTCGTGCGCGCGTGAACTCCGCCGCACTGCAACATCAAAAGCCTCGCCGGCCAGATTGTTCCGACATGGTGCCGGTTTCATGATCGCGCCCGCGCTGCCGCGGGCCGGCTGAGCATGGCGCGCGAGCTGCGGGCACTCGAGCGCGGCACCGCCGGCAAGGGGGCGGATCGGGCGGCGATGCGCCGGCTGCTGCGCGTGTTCTGGGGCGAGGCCGAGCCGGCGCTGCGGCTGCGGATCGTCGGCACCGTTGTCCTCCTCGCCTGCACCGCCCTCGTCAACGCACTGGTGCCGCTGCTCTTCGCGCGCGCGGTCGACGGGCTGGCCCCCGGGCACGCCGCGCTCGCCGCCCCGGCGGCGATCGTCATGGCCTACGTCGCCGTGCAGTGGCTGGCCAAGGTGCTGAACGAGCTGCGCTGGGCGCTCTACGGGCCGATCGAGCAGCGCACCCGCCGCCGCCTCGCCCGTCACGCGCTCGAGCATCTGCACGCCCTCTCCTTGAGCTTCCATCTCGCCCGCCGCACCGGCCAGATCAGCCGCGTGCTGGAGAACGGCCTGAACGGCGGTCGCGAGCTGCTGTTCGACGGCGTGTTCCTGATCCTGCCGCTGGCGGCCGAGATCGTCTTCGTCGCCATCGTCATGCTGGCCCGGCTGGACGCCGTGTTCACGGTGATCCTGGTCGTGACCATCCTGCTCTATGGCACGACGCTGGTGGCGGGCTCCGAATGGCTGCGCACCCACCAGCGCAAGGCCGTGGTCGAGGCCTCGACCGCGCACGGCAAGGCCATCGACAGCCTGCTCAACTACGAGACGGTCAAGTATTTCGGCAATGAGCAGCACGTGGCCGAGCGCTACGACCGGAGCCTCGCCAAGGTCGAGCGGCTGACCGTCAAGGCGCTGACCTTCCGCAGCCTGACCGGCATGGTGTTCGTGAGCATCCTCGCCTGCGGCACCGGCCTGATCCTGCTGCTGGCCGTGCGCCGGGTGACCGAAGGCAGCATGAGCGTGGGCGAGCTGGTCCTGGTCAACAGCTACCTCCTGCAGCTGGCCCGGCCGATGGACCGGCTGGGGCAGCTCTACCGCTCGATCAAGCAGGCCTTCGTCGACCTCGAGCAGCTGCTGGAGCTGCTGGCCGAGGCGCCCGAGGTGCAGGATGCGCCCGCCGCCATCCCGCTCCCGACAGGGCCGGGGGCGATCAGGTTCGAGCGGGTCTCCTTCGCCTACGGGCCCGACCGCGAGATCCTGCGTGACGTCGCGTTCGAGCTGGCCCCGGGCCGGCGGGTGGCCCTGGTCGGCCCCACCGGGGCCGGCAAGTCGACCATCGCTCGCCTGCTGTTCCGCTTCTACGATCCGACCGAAGGCCGCATCCTGATCGACGGCCACGACCTGCGCGACGTGACCCAGGCCTCCTTGCGCGCCGCCATCGCCGTGGTCCCGCAGGATACGGTGCTGTTCAACGACACGATCGGCTACAACCTCGCCTTCGGCCGCCCCGACGCCAGCCCGGCCGAGATCGAGGCCGCCGCCCGCGCGGCCGAGCTGCACGCTTTCATTGCCAGCCTGCCCGACGGCTACGACACGCTGGTCGGCGAGCGCGGCCTCAAGCTGTCCGGCGGCGAGAAGCAGCGCGTGGCGATCGCCCGCGCGATCCTGAAACGGCCGCGCATCCTGATCCTCGACGAGGCCAGCTCGGCCCTGGACAGTGCGACCGAGCAGGCCATCCAGCGCCGCCTGCGTGCGATCGGCCATGGCACCTCGACCCTGGTCGTCGCCCACCGACTCGCCACCATCGTCGACGCCGACCTGATCCTGGTCCTCGACCACGGCCGCATCGTCGAGCGCGGCACCCACGCTCACCTCCTGGCGCGCGGCGGCCTATACGCCGACCTGTGGCGCCGGCAGGGATCGGCGCGGGTGGAGGCCGGCTGAGGCCACGCTGTCCCCCCGCCATCGGATCGCGTAGGATAAGGCCAGTGGCTCGGAGACCATAGGCGATGCAGGCCATCCTCGACCGCCCCGACACTCCCACCCGCCGCCGCTTCGACGTCGACGCCTACTACCGCATGGCGGAGGTGGGCATCCTCTCGCCGAAAGAGCGAGTCGAGCTGATCGACGGGGAGATCATCGAGATGGCCCCGATCGGCAGCGCGCATGGCGGCACGACCGACCATCTGACCACCCTGGTCGCAGGCACCGTTGCCGGCGGCGAGGTGCAGGCCCGCGTGCAGGGCTCGCTGCGCCTGGACGCGTTCAACGAGCCGCAACCCGATCTCATGCTCCTGCGGCCCCGACCGGACTTCTACCGCAACGCCCACCCCACCGCCGCCGACGTCCTCCTCCTGGTCGAGGTCGCCGACAGCTCGCTGGCGTGGGACCGCGGCCCCAAGCTCGCCCTCTACGCCCGTCACGGCGTGCCCGAGGTGTGGATCGTCGACCTGCGCGGCCGCACAGTCGAGGTCTGTCGGCAGCCCGGCCCCGAAGGCTACACGGAACGGCGCTCGGTAGTCACGGGCGAGCTCACGCCGGTGCTCTTGCCGACGTTGCGGATCGATGTGTCGGCCCTGATCGGGGCTTAGCGGTCGGATACCCCGTACGGTGAAAGGCTGGCAGCGCCTCTGGTGCGAGGCGGATCGAGGCCGCGCTGTCGCCCGCCGCCCTATGTGGCTATATTCATGGTCATGCAGGCCGCCCTCTAGGAGCGTTGCAACCCCTGCCCCATCCTTAGGTAGCGAGTCCATGACGAGCGTCACCGCCTACGTCGAGCAGGATCCCGAGACCCAGCTTTATGTCGCCGTGGTGCCGGGCCTGCCCGGCGCGCACACCCAGGCCGCAAGCCTCGATGAGCTGCGCACGAATCTCGAGGAGGTCATCGGGCTCCTCCTCGAGGAGGAAACCGGGCTGCGCGACCGGCTGCCTCGGTTCGTCGGCGTGCAGCAGATCGAGGTGTGATGAGTGCCACGGCTGCCGGCCCTGCCCTATCGCGACGTCGACCGAGCCCTGGTGCGTCTCGGCTTCAGGGCGGTTCGGCAGAAAGGCAGTCACGTCTTCTATCGCCATCCGGACGGCCGCACGACCACGGTGCCACATCACGGCGGCCGCGACATCGTCCCGACCCTGTTACGTAAGATCCTCGACGACGTCGCCATCACGCCCGAGCACTTCATGGCAGCACTCCGTTCCTGAGAGGAACCCGGCATTTGCAACGAGCAGACCCGACCGGCGGCACCCTCTGACGCAGCCCTGTCCGTAGCCGGGCCGACTTCTACGAATCGAGCCATCCCTCCGCCGCCGATGTATTGCTCTTGGTCGAGGTCGCCGACAGCTCGCTCGCCTGGAACCGCGGCGCGAAGCTAGCCCTCGAAACCCGTCATGGCGTGCCGGAGGTTTGGATTGTGGATCTGCGGAGCCGTATGCTGTAGATCTGCCGGGAGCGCGGCCCAAGCGGCTATGCAGAACGAGCCAAGATTTCCGAAGGCGTGGTAACACCATTTTTGGTGCCGGACCCAGCCGTTGATCTCGCGGTGTTGCTCATGCAGATGAAGAAGTGAGGCTAGCAAGATGCACAAAGGGTTAATTGCGATCGGTCGCCTCAGAATCACTTGAACGATCTAAAGCATGCGATATATATTAT
>JAPJRA010000159.1 GCA_030824835.1 Geminicoccaceae bacterium
TGCTTGGTCACCTCGACCGCCTTGCCGGCGGCGGCCTGGACGTCGGCCAGCGCGGCCTTGGGCTCGCTCGGCTGCTTGGCGCTCAGCGCCGCCTTGGCGCCGGCGGCCAGCTCCTGGGCATAGCCGTACTGCAGGCGGGCGATCGCCTGGAACGCGTCGACCAGCACGGTCTGCGCCTCGTGGGCGACGGCGAGGTTGGACTTCTGCAGGCCGAGCAGGGCCTCGAGGTCGAATTTGGGGAGCTTGAATTCGGGAAGGGTGATCTTGGCCATGTGGGGAACTCCGGTTTCTTGCTGCACTGCACAATAAGTAGGGTGGCAGTCAGCACCTGCAAGAGGTCGAATGGTGCGATGCAGCAAAAAAGTTAGGGCGCCGGTCAGGCCGGCGGCACGGCGGCGAGGAAAGCCTGCTCCAGCTCAAGGAACGGCCCTTCCCAGGTCCATCTCGCCTCGACGAATCGGCGCGCGGCGACACCGAGGCGTTGCCGCAGTGCAGCATCGGCGAGCAGCCTTTCGACCGCGGTGGCGAACGGTGCGGGCTCCTGCGCCAGCAGCACGGCCTCGCCCTCGGGTGCCCGGATGCCCTCGTTGGCGACCGGGGTCGCCACCACGGCCTTGGCCATCGCCATGGCCTCGAGCAGCTTGTTCTGCAGCCCGGCGGCGGCGCGGATCGGTGCCACGCAGACGGCGGCCTTGGCGATCCAGTCGGCCGGATCCTCGACCGTGCCGGTGACGGTGATGCCGTCCTGGCCGTCCAGGGCCTGGACCGAAGCGGCCGGGTCGCGGCCGACCAGGAAGAAGCGGGCCTGCGGCTGCTTGGCGCGCACCTGCGGCCACACCTCGCGGGCGAACCACAAGGCCGCCTCGACATTGGGCGCGTAGCGCATGACGCCCGACATGACGACGGTGTCGGCCTCCTCCGCTTCCGGCCGCGGCTGGAACTGGGCGACGTCGACGCCGTGCGGGCCCCAGACGACATTGTCGATCTCGGGCTGGCCCTCGGACCGACAGGCGGCGGCGATCGCCGCCTTGTCCTTCTCGCCGATCAGCACGGTGCGGCTGACGTCCTGCCACAGCCGGGCCTCGTAGGCGGCCATGCGCCTGGTCTCGAACCGGTAGAACAGCCGGTCCCAGGGCGTGGCCGCGGTCTTGGCCAGACGCTCCGTGTTGAGCGTCTGCGACAGCTGCAGCGCCATGAAGGTGGTGAGGTCGGGACGCGCCCGGCTGGCTGCCCGCAGGGCTTCGGCCGAGCGGATGTAGTAGGCATAAGCCATGTCGTAGCGGTTCGCCGTGACGAGCGCGCGGACCCGCTCGAGCTGCGGCGGGCTGAGCAGCAGGCCGATCTGGAACGGGCGGCCGGCGAGCCAGCCCTGCAGGCCCCGCGGGGCACTGCGCTTGAGGCTGTGCGGGATCAGCTCGACCGTGCGGCAGCGGCTGCGCAGCCACGCCTCATGCTCCGGCCGCATGCTCTGGCCGGCACCGATCAGGGTCACGAAGTCGACCACGTGGCCGCGCGCGTGCAGGAACTCCAGCAGGTGCGAGACCGTGAGCTCGTCACCGCGGGTCATCGGCAGCGGCGGCCGGCTGTAGAGGAACAGGATCTCGAGCCGCCGCGGCGCCGGGTCCAGCCGCATCGGCCGCGGGACCCGGTTGTAGCCTTCGAGGGCGAACGGCGGCACCGCTGCCGGCGAAGGTGTCAGGTCGCTCAAGCCACGTCCTGGAGGCGGGTGACGTCTAGCACCGGCACGCCGGTCGGCAGGCGCTCGCGCACACCCGGGATGGGCTTGCCCAGGATGATCAGCCGGGCCTTGGCGGCGGCACCCTCGAGGTCCGTGGTCATCCGGTCCATCAGGGTCGCCTGATGCTCGGCCGCGACCGCGAAGTTGACGCCGACCAGCCGGACCGGATCGAGGTCGGGATCGTAGATGGCGAGCTCGTAGCCGCCCTCGACCAGCATCTCGGCCAGATCGAGCAGCGGGCTGTTGCGCAGGTCGTCGGTGCCGGACTTGAACGACAGGCCCAGCTGCAGGATCGGGCCCGGAACCGCGGCCTTGGCGCGGACGGCCTGCGCCAGCCACGCCAGGTGCAGCGCGTTGCTCTCGCGGGTGCCGGCCAGCACCGGCACCGACAGGCCGGCATCGCGGGCCAGCGCCAACATGCCGGACAGATCCTTGGGCAGGCAGGAGCCGCCGTAAGGGCCGCCCGGGCGCAGATAGTAGGGCGACACGTTGAGCTTGGTGTCGGACAGGAAGATGTCAGCCACGGCCTGGGGGTCGATGCCGCGGGCGGTGGCCACCCGGCCGATCTCGTTGGCGAACGACACCTTCACCGCGTGCCAGCTGTTGTCGACGAACTTGCCCATCTCGGCCACGGCGAAGGGCACCTCAAAGAACGGCGCGTCGATGCCGTCATAGATGCCGAGCAGCCGCTTGGTGATGCCGGGCTCGCGCTCGCCGACCACAATCTTGGGCGGGGCGAAGTAATCCTTGACCGCGGTCGCCTCGCGCAGGAACTCGGGGTTGAAGGCGACCTCGTAGCGTCGGCCGGGAGGCTCGCCCGTGGTCCGCTCGAGGGTCGGCAGCACCAGCCGCTCGATCGTGCCCGGCGGCATGGTGCTGCGGAACACCAGCAGCAGTGGCGCCGCTGCCCGACGCTGCCGCAGCGCTTGGCCGAGCTGGCGGGTGCTCTCCAGCAGATGCGACAGGTCGAGCTTGCCATCGCCGCGTGACGGCGTGCCGACGCAGATGATCACCATGTCCAGGCGATCGAGATCGTCGCCGATCGCCACCGCACTCTTGACCCGCCCGTCCGCGACGCCGGCGCTTAGCAGCTCCTCGACCATCGGCTCGACCACGGGCGAGCGCCCTGCACCGATGGCGGCCACCTTCTCGGCGTTGATGTCGATCCCGAGCACGTGATGGCCGGCCTTGGCGAGGCACGCGGCCGTGGTGGTGCCGACATAGCCGAGACCGAGAATGGCGATGTGCAAGACTAGAACTCCAGGAACGTCGGACGGCACGAGACGTGGCTGCGCGCCATGCTGCGCTGCACCGTGCAGGCTTGGCTAGCAGCTTCCGGCCCACGGGCAAACCTGCCCACGATCGAGCACGCTGCGGTAGGGGCAGGGTGTTACCGCATTGCCGCAGCAGATAGCACCCGAAAGTTAACGGCCGCCTGCCGACCCTTCCGCCCGCCGGCCGGTGGAGGTGCTCAGAAGCATCTCACCTCGGCCTCGACCTGCGCCCGGCGCATCCGTTCCACCATCTCCTGCGCCCAGGGCGAGGTGCGGAACATGCCGATTCGGCCGTCGCCGCCGGGCGCCAGCTGCATGCGCAGCACGGTCTCCGCCTGGACGTATTGCTCGTAGCTGACATGGGCAGCGATATAGTCGATCGAGCAGGAGCAGCGGCGCATCGCGTCCTCGGTCTGGCCGTTGCTGGCCATGCAGCCGAGCACGTAGTCCGCCACGGCCTCCGTCGGATAATCGGCCGGGGCGGCCTGCGAAGGTGCGCTCGCGAGCAGCACGGCGGCGCCCGCCAGCGCCGCTGCCAGCGATGCCCGGCTCACGGCGTGGCCTCCTCGAAGGTGACGCTCTCCTGCAGGATCAGGTGCCCATCGGCGGTGTCGGGCACGCGGGTAAGAAGCTGGTAAAGCCCGCCCGGCACGCCGTCGGCGACGACGAACTCGTAGGACTTGTCCCTGAACTGCGGAAACTGCTTGAGGTGCGGGTCGTTCTTGAAGGGCTGCATCACCAGGCGGTTCGCCTGCAGCTTGTGGTCCCCGACCGTGATCTCGACCGGGGTCGCCTCCGCCGGTTCATTGAACGCACGGCGGATCTGCTGCTGGAAGTAGCCCGCAGCGCCGCCGGTCAGCTTGCCCATCTCGCTGACGTCACGCTGCAGCAGCACCAGGATCAGCGGGTTCTGCTCCTGGGCCGACATCGGCCCGAACTGCCGCCGATTGACGCCCTCGAACAGGTCAAAATAGACGCTCTTGGCCCCGTCCGGCTTGACCTCCCGCACGTCCATCGCGACCGGCTGCACGTTCGGCGGATCGATTCCCTGCCCCTGCATCTCGTATCGGTAGTGCAGCACGGTGGGCTGTTTCACGTCAGCGAGCAGATCGGCGCCGAACACGCCTTCTGCGATCGTAGTGGCGCCGGCGGGCAGCCCGCCCGCCAGCAGGAGGACGGTCGCCAGCGCCAGGGCACGGGTCATGGCAATTGTTCCTGAATGATACGGGCAAGCGCGAAGGCGCGCTGCTCCACCTGCACCGGCTGGTCGCAGACCAGTCGCAGCGAGTGCTGGCGGTCGCTGAAGATCCTCGTGTCCCAGGTCCGGGCGGTCTCCAGGTCGCTGAGCTGCGCCGGATCGGGCGAGGGCTGCTGGCGCAAGGCCTCGAGCGAGCGCGTCTCGGCAGCCACCTTCTCGGCCAACGCCCGCTGGCCTCGGGCATAGCGCTTGATGCCGGAGATCAGGGTCGCGCGATCGGCATTGAGGCGATCCAGAGTCACGGCGAACAGCTCGGTTAGCGCCTCCTCGCGACGCTCCGCCGGCAGGCCGTCGCTGAAGGTCCTGACCTCCGCCGTCAGAGTCTCTGGCGCCGCATGCAGGTCCATCAGCTTAGGGCTCAGGGCGGCCACGGCGGGATCCGGCGTAGTCGGCACCGAATCCAGTGGCGGCCCGGACCACATCTGGCCCGGCTCCAGCTTGGGCACCAGTCGCTGCGGGCAGGGCCAGTCCGATCCCTGTGCCAGAGCCGGCGATGAGCCGAGCAGCAGCACGGCGGCCACCAGCCGCGCCGAAACGCGTCGTCGATTTCTCGTCATGCCTCCACTCGCCTTGCCCGGTCAGCGAATCCGGGACGCCCCACCTGTCGGTATGGCACGCTGCATCGACCGCTGCCTGATGACCACGCCTCCGATGCCCGGGTCAAGCGGTACGGTGCGTCAAGGCTGGAGTGGCTCTGCAATACGGGCGAATTCCTATTTGACGTTGAAGACCGCCTGCTGGGAGTCCGATGAGGTGCCCGGAATACGCAGCGCGAAGCTGCCGGGGCGGATCGGCACGAAGGATATGGCCGCCTTGCCCTCGTCATCAAACTCGATGCTGTCGACGCCCAGCGGCCGTACCTCGATGCCGTTGATCACGATCTCGTTGATCCAGACGTTGCGGAAGAAATCCGCACCGGCCACACCGAGTTCCGCCGAGCCGTCGGATTCGATCGCGATCCGGTAATATTTGCCGGCGGTGAGCTCATAAGGCGCCGCGGCCAGAGGCTTGCCGGATGCCAGGGTGATCGGCTCGAGGTCCGTGCGGTGCGACAGCAGCCCTGCCTGGGCGTGCGCATTGCCGCTGCCCGTGACCGCGAGGGTCAGCGCCACCGCCACCACCCCTAACATGCTTCGCATTCTTCCTTGCTCCCCTGGCTGCTGCACTGGAATTGACTTGTGGTGGTGGCGGCTCAGTCCTTGACCGCCACACCCCATGGATAGGCCCCCACCGGAACGGACTTCACGACCTCGAGATTGGCGACATCGATGACCGAGATGTCGTTGGAGACACCGTTGGTGACGTAGATGAACTTCTCGTCCGGGCTGAACGCCAGCTGCCAGACGCGTTGACCCACCAGCAGGTATTTCTCGACCTCAAAGGTCTGGGCGTTGACCACGGCCACGCGGTTGGCGGGTCCCAGGGCGATGAACGCCGTCTTGCGATCGTTCGAGACCCGCACGCCCACCGGCTGAATGGCCTCGTTCGGTACGCCCGGTATCGCGAACGTGATCTTGTGCTTTATCTTGCGGGTCGCATTGTCGATGACGCTCACGGTGCCGCCGATTTCCGCCGACACCCAGATCTCGGCATCGTCGTTGGTCCACTCCGCAAAGCGCGGGCGTTGGTCCACGAGGACATTGTCGATGATCTCGTGCGTATCGGTGTCGATAAAGTGCGCCATGTTGGTGGTTTCGGAAGTATTGACCGCCCATTTGCCGTCGTGGCTGACGCTGATGCCTTCCGGCTCGACGCCCACGGGGATCTCCGACACCATCTGGCGGGTCGTGGTATCGACGACCGTCACCATGTTGTCGTCTTCGTTGGCGATGTAGAGCAGCACCCCATCGGGGGCGAGCGCCATCAGCTCCGGGTCAGGACCCGACGGCAGCTTGCCGATGATCTCGTGGGTGGAGGTGTCCATGATCTGGATGGTGTCGTCGTCCGACGCGCAGACATAAAGGTACTTGCCGTCAGGGCTGAGCACGATGCCACGCGGCCGGTTGCCGACCGGGATCTTGGCGGTTACCTCGAGCTTGTCGCCGTCAATGACGGTGATGGAATTGCCCTTCTCGTTGGACACGTAGATCTCGCGGGCGGTCGCACCGTTCGTCAGTGCGAGCATGCCCAGCAGCGTCAGGGTCGGGGTGCGGTACATTGGGGGCCTTTGTGCTCAGTTCAGCCGGCAACGGCTCTCGGGCTCGTCGAAGCCCAATGTGTCGAGGGGTGTACGCTGGTGCAGGAACTGATCCTGCGGCGACACCGAGACCAGCATGCGCGGGGTCACCAGCAGGATCGGCTGCCGCATCTGCTGATTCCAGGTCCGGAACGACAGGCCCTGGCCCTTGAAGGCACCGACCTCGAAGGCGGGCGTCCGCATGTAGTCCCGCAAGGTCGCGGCGTCGGCGGTCTGCGCACGGGTCACGGCCTCGCCGATGGAACGCATGGCGACCCAGGCATTGAAGTCGCGCTCGGTCATCGGCCGGCCGGCGAATTTCTCGAACCTGCGCTGCAGTTGCGTGCCGCCCCACTGCTCGTGGACGCGGCTCCAGACGACCGGCAGGAGTCCGGCAGACCCAGTTACCGGACGGGCATCCCAGGTCCGGTAGGGCAGGTACTCGGCAAACACGTCGGCCTCGTCCGCCGCCACGATCACATCATAGCTGCCGGCGTCCTGCGTGAACACCGGTATCTGGTTTTGGACTTGCACATGCCCGGTATCGGTGCGTCGTGCACCGCCGGTGTCCTCGTACACCCTCTCCTCGACGATCTTGGCGCCGTAGCGGTTCGCCGCCCGGCGATAGGCCTCAGCCAGCAGCTTGTCCTCGGGATGCGAGCCGGAGATCAGGAACCAGTGCGGCCAGCGCTTCCAGACTAGATACTGGGCCAGGGCATCGGCCTTCATCGAGCGCGACGGCGCCACATGGAACGTGCTGCGGAAACACAGGTCGGTGCGCAGATCGTCGTCGACTGCCCGTGAGTTGAGGATGATCGCCCCGGCCTGATCGGCGACCGGCGCTAGGCTCAGCAGGTCTGGCTCGCGCAGGTCGGCCACGAACAGACGCTCGCCGGCATCGAGGCCGCGCTGAAACTCGGCCACCAGATCACCGTCGGCGGGCACGATGCGCTCCTTCAGCCCGTAATGGTGCCCGAGAAACTTCCCGGTCGTCTGGTTGTCCTTGATAC
>JAPJRA010000160.1 GCA_030824835.1 Geminicoccaceae bacterium
CGCCGGTGCGCTGCCCGACCAGGGCCTGATGGCGCTCGTCGAGCTGGTCGAAGCCGACCCCGTGCAGGGTACCTTGCTGTTCAGACTCGATTCGCACGAGCCCGGCAAGGGTGCGGAGCTGGCACGGGCGGCGTGGAAGAAGGCCGGGCCGCGCAAGGGCGGCGAGCGCTTTCGCCGCCCCGCCAAGCCGCAACGCCGCCGCCGCTGATCCCCATGCGCGTGCTGCCGCCCGAGTGGCGGGACCTTGCATGGGTCATGCTGACCGCGACGCTGGTCGGCATGACGGTCTCGCTGGCCGTGCCGCTGCTGTCGGTGGTGCTTGAGCGGCACGGCGTGGACGCGTTCACCATCGGCCTCAACTCCGCGGCCGGCGGGTTCGGCATCTTCCTGATCGCACCGTTCATCGGTCGGCTGCTCGCCCGGTTCGGCCCGGTGAACTGCATGCGGCTCGGTCTCGTGGCGGCCGCCTGCTGCATGCTGGTCTTCCCGCTCTGGATCGATCCCTGGTTCTGGTTCGTCGTCCGCCTGCTGTTCGGCTGCGGCGGGGCGCTGCTGTTCGTCCTAAGCGAGGCCGCGGTCAACGCGCTGACGCCGGATGCGATCCGCGGTCGGGTGCTGGGCATCTATGCGACCCTGTTCTCGGTCGGCTATGCCGGCGGCCCACTGATCCTGGGGGTGGCGGGCAGCGACGGCTGGACACCTTTCATCCTCGCGAGCGCGCTGTTCGCCGCCGGCCTGATCCCGACCGGGATGCTGCACAGCGTCGAAGGCCGGCTGGCGCCGACCCATGGCGGTGACGGGCATCGCCTGGTCGACACCTGGCGGGTCGCACCGATCGCGATGGCGGCCGTGTTTGTCTACGCGGTGCTGGAGGCGGCCCAGTTCGCGCTGCTGCCGATCTACGCGCTCGGCCGCGGCATGGGCGAGGGCACGGCGGCCGGGCTGCTCAGCGTCTGGATCTCCGGCAACATCCTGCTGCAATACCCGCTGGGCTGGCTCGGCGACCGCTGGTCGCGCCCGCGGGTCATGCTGCTGTGCGCCCTGATCGCGGTCGCGGGCCAGTTCCTGGTGTCCACGGCGGTCGCCGTGCCGGTGCTACTGTGGCCGTTGCTGGTGCTGCTGGGGGGCGTGATGGGTGGCCTCTACACGCTGGCGCTGACCCTGGTGGGCGAGCGTTTCCGGGGGGCCGACCTGACCCAGGCCAACACTGCTTTCGTGATGACCTTCCAGCTCGGTGCCATCGCCGGTCCGCCTTACGCCGGGGCGCTGATGCAGTCGGCCGAAACGGCCGGCTTCCCCCTGGCGCTGGCGCTGCCGCCGCTGCTGCTGGCCGCGGCATTGCTGGCCCATGGCCGCCGGCGGCCCGCGCTACCTTGACAGAACGCCGCTCGACCGTATGTTGCGCGCCCAACCTCCTGCCGCATTCGAGGACTGTCGCCCATGGCGAAGCCCGCCACCGTTCTGATCAAGCTCGTGAGCACCGCGAACACCGGATTCTTCTACACGACGAAGAAGAACCCGCGGAAGACGACCGAGAAGCTGTCCTTGCGCAAGTACGATCCCAAGGTGCGCAAGCACGTCGAGTTCAAGGAAGCCAAGATCAAGTAGGCTTCCGCGCCGCCTTGCCGGCGCCGTTCCGCCTGCGATCGACACAAAGGCCCGTGCCTAGGCGCGGGCCTTGTCGCGTTCGATGCCTGTACGGGTGGTTGCCGAACATCGCGTGAAGCGCGATGTTATGGCAAAATTAACCAATCCACGGTAGATATGCGCTCCTCGATCCGGTCGGAGGGGCGTGGATGGCTGGTGGCAAGTCGCTGGTGGTGGCTCTGGGTCTGGCCGTGGGGCTGGGCTGCGCCGCCACGCGGGCGGCGGAGCTCACCGCCCTGGCGGCGCAACCCCTGCCGCTGGCGATCCGCGACGGGCGCGTGGCCCGGCTGACCGTGCACGCGGTGCCGTTCGCGATCGGTGCCAAGGATCTGCAGCCCGAGGCGGCCCAGGGCCTGGACGAATTGGCGGCGCAGGTCGCCACCGACTGCTTCCTGACCGCGCAGGCGATCGGGCATGTGCGCCCGGGCACGCCGGGCGACGGCGACACGCTGGCGGCACACCGGCTGGCACGTGCCCGGGCGGAGGCGGTGCAGGCGATCCTGGTCAAGGGCGGCCTGCCGGCGGCGTCGGTCGCCAGCGTCTGGGACTACCAGTTCAGCATTCGTGAGCCGCGCGTGACGCTCTGGGTGTTCAGCCTGCCGCAGGGCGAGGAGTGCACCGGCGCGCGGCTGCCGGGGATACCCGAGCGGGTCGCGACCGCGGACCCGCCCCCTCCGCCCGCGGCTCCGGCGGCCACCTTTGCCACGCCCGAGCCGGCACGGTCCGCGGAGCGTTCGCCGGAGCCGGCGCCGGGGATCCACCTGGCGACGCCGCAAGCCGCTCCAACCGCGTCAAGCGGCACTGCGGCGGCGGTGGTGCAGCCACCGACCCCAGCGCCAGCTGCCCCCGTGCTGCCCAAGGCCCTCGTGGCATTGGAAGAAGCGACCCAGGAGCCGGCCCCACCGGCCACCGTAGCGCCCACGGAAGCCGTCGTGCCCGCGACACCGACCGAGCCGGTGGCCACGGCCGAGATCGTGTTCGAGCCGAACAGCAGCTACTTCCCGCGCGGTGGTGAAGCCGAGCTGCGCCGGCTCGTGGCGGCGCTGCCGCCGGGCAAGGGCTATGCGTTCGAGCTGGCGGCGGCGGTCGACGACACGGCCTATCGCGTGGGCGATCCGACCAAGGCCGTCGCCTACAACGAATGGCTGGCCGACCGGCGCCAGGGCCGGGTGGCCGACTGGCTCGAGCAGCATGTCGAGGTTCGCGAAATCGAGGTCCAACGGATCTTCGTGCCGCACGACGCGTCGCGGCGGGTCGTGATCAGGGCCCAGGCCCTGCCCTGAGGCCCGGAGACCCCGCCGCGGCTATTTGCAGACCGGCCGGGCGAAGGTCTGCAGCGTCTCCAGATCGGCCTTCAGCGTGAACTCACCGTAGTTCAGCCGCACATTGTTGAGCACGCCGCCGGGCGACAGGTCGAACGCGATCTCGAACTGCGGCAGCGTGTCGTCCGAATCCGCGGCGAAGTAGGCGATGCTGACCGGCCAGCGCCGCTCCTCGCCGCCGCCCTGGAGCGGTACGGTTTTCGCGGCACCGATGACGGCGGTGGCCTTGGTCAGCGCATCGGCACCCGAACCATCGAAGACCTCGCGGCTCACCAGCCGCTGGCCGGCCTGGGCTGCGGCGATCAGGTCGGAGACGTGCTCGGTGGGGAAGATCGTACCGGCGGGCAGCTCGACGACCTCGCCGTCCGGTATCGTGTAGCGGGCCGCTCCCTTGGCGCCGGCCTCGTCGAGCTTGGCCAAGCCACGGAACTCCTCCTGCAGCTTGGTGCCGTCGAAGGAGCGGACGTTGAAGCGCAGCTGGGTGTTGTCGCGCGATTCCCAGCTCGAGAAGCGTACGTCGTAGGTGAAGCCCGGGCCATCGTCGCCTTCGGCGACGAAACCCAGGCGCTGCTGGGTCAGCCAGCCGTCGCAATCGGCCCGCCACTCGAGCACGAGCGCGCCATGGACCTGCGCCAAGCCAGCGCCGGAATCAGCCCGCGCCAGGCTCAGCCGATAGGCGGCGCGATGCGACAGCATCTCGACGCCCGGAGCGGCATGTGCCGCCGGGGCTACGGCAAGGGTCGCGACGATCGCAGCCACGGCACCGGCGACACGGCGCCTACACGTCAATGACCAAGCCACGAATGATTCACTCCAGGACATGACGACCCCCTCGGGCGTGGGCTAAGAGATCGGGCCGCGTGACGCAAAACAAAGGGGGCCGTGGATATGGCGAGGCCGAGACTGTTCGTCACACGCAAGCTGCCCGACGCCGTCGAGGCCCGCCTGCGTCGTGACTATGACGTGCTGCTCAACGAGGCCGACGTCGCCTACGAGCCGGACGACCTGGCCCGCCTCGCTCAGGATGTCGACGGCGTGCTCACCTGCAGCACCGAGCGCTGGACGCCGTCGCTGATCAAGCGCCTGCCGGCGCGGCTGCGGATCATTGCCTCGTTCTCGGTCGGCTACGAGCATCTGGACCTCGCGGCGTTGCGCGCGCACGGCATCGTCGCCACCAACACGCCCGACGTGCTGACCGAGGCCACGGCCGACGTGGCGATGCTCTGCCTGCTGGGCGCCGCGCGGCGTGCCTGGGAATCGCAGATGCTGCTGCGCGAGCATCGCTGGGAACGCACCAAGATGGCCGAGCTGCTGGGGCTCGAGCTGCGTGGTCGCGTTCTGGGCATCGTCGGCATGGGGCGAATCGGCCAAGCGACCGCGCGTCGTGCGCGCGGTTTCGGGATGACCATCCATTATCACAACCGCCAGCCTTTACCGGCCGAGAAGGCGGCCGGAGCCGTATATCATGATACATTGGAGTCGCTGTTGCCGCACTGCAACTTCCTGTCGCTGCACAGCCCGGGCGGCGAGGCGACCCATCACATGGTGAACGAACGGACCATCGCCCTGCTGCCGCCGCATGCGGTCGTGGTCAACACCGCCCGCGGCACGCTCGTCGACGACGAGGCGCTGCTGGCCGCTCTGCGCAGCGGCCGGGTGTTCGGCGCCGGGCTCGACGTCTTCGCCGGCGAGCCCAACATTCATCCCGGCTACCACGAGATGCCCAACTGTTTCCTGCTGCCACATGTCGGCAGTGCCACGGTCGAGACCCGCGACGCCATGGGCTTTCGCGCCTTGGACAATCTGGATGCGTTCTTCGCCGGGCGGCCGGTGCCGGACGCATTGAACGCCTAGGGGAATCTTATCCATGTCACCGCTCCGGCGCCATGTGCTGGCCTTTCTCGTGCTGGCCTTGGCTTCCTCGGCGGCAGGCGGCCGCGCGCTCGCCGATTGCGACGGCGCCCGAGACTTCATCCGCGCTGCGGCCGAGCGCGCTGTTGCCGTACTCAATGCCTCCGGCGCCACCGAGGCCCAGCGCGTGCAGGGCATGAACACGCTGCTGTTCGAGGTGGCGGACCTGCCGCTGATCGCGCGGCTGGTGCTCGGGCGCAACTGGAACAGCGCCAGCCCGGCACAACGCACCGCTTACCTCGATGCCTTTCGGGTCTATGCGCTCGACAGCTTGGCCGCACGTTTTGCCAAGCTCGACGGTGGCGTCCGCTTCACCCTGCTCGACCGCTGCGTCGAGGTCGACGACCGGGACACGCTGCTGGCTACGGACGTCACCATGCCGAGCCGGCCGCAGCCGACGCGGATCGACTGGCGGGTCCGCCAGAGCGATGGCGAGTACCGCCTGATCGACGTGTCGATCGAGGGGGTGAGCCTCGTCGTCTCCAACCGCAGCGAGTTCGATTCTGTGGTGCAGCGGCAGGGCCTGGATGCGCTGATCGCGCAGATCCGCGGCAAGAACGAGCCGGCGCGCTGACGCTCAGGCGGCCGCCGGTGCCATGGTCAAATGCGTGAACGCGGCCTCGAAACCGGCATCCTTCGGGCTGCAGGCGTAGAGACCGGCGCGGACCTCGCCGCCCCGATCGTCGTGCAGGCGGGCCAGCCGGATCTGCGTCCAGTGCGCTCCGGTGGGCGCGGCCTCGACCAAATAGTCGGCACCGCGGCGCGTGATTCGGAACGCGACCTCGCGGCCTCGCTCGGCCTCGATGTCCTGGGTCGACCAGTCGGACCAGCCGTGATTGGTGACCACGGCACCGAGCCGGCTGGGCTCGCCGGGCTCGAACTCCACCGAGGTCTTCAACCAGCAGTCCGGGCCCAGCCGCACCATCAGCCCGGCCTGATCGTACTGGTGCCGGGGGTGGGTGCGGACCTGCGTCGTCAGTACGAAATCGCCCTCGACCGCGGCCAGCAGCGCATGGCCGTTGTCGACGCGAAAGCCATAATGGGTACCCTGCCAGAAATCCGTCCCGGCAGCGGTGGCCAGGAGGAGCCCCGAGGACCCGGTTTCCCAACGCGGCGGTGGCGCATGCCAAGTCAGGCGTGGATCGAGCAGCGGCGCTGCGAAGTCGACGTCGAGCGTTGCGGACGGCGTCATTCTGCCTGCTCCCCGTGACGATGCGCCTGCCTGGCGCGGGCGACCTGCCGGTACAATAGCTCGGCAGCGCTGCGGGGGCTGGCTGCGGCGCAGACCGCCGATACCACGGCGATGCCGTCGGCGCCCGCACCGATCACCTCCGCAGCGTTGGCGCCGTCGATGCCGCCGATGGCGACGATGGGCAGTGCCGCCTGCGCACGGCAGGCCGCGAGGCCGGCCAGCCCCATGGGCGGCGCCGCGTCCGGCTTGGTGGCGGTGGCGAAGATCGGCCCGACGCCCAGATAGTCGACGTGATCCGGACCGACGGCAACGATCTGGCTCGTGGCGGTGATGCTGAGCCCGAGGATGGCGCCGGGCCCGAGCGCTGCACGCGCCGCGGCGGCCGGCAGATCCGACTGGCCCACGTGCAGCCCGGTCGCCCGTGCCGCCCGTGCCACCTCGAGGCGGTTGTTGACGATCAGCGGCACCGCCAGCGGCGCCAGCAGCCCCATCAGCCCACGCGCCACCTCAATCAGCTCGGCCGTGGGGGTCGTGTCGTCGCGCAGCTGCACCATCGTGGCCCCGCCCGCCACGGCCTCCGCCACCACGCGCTCGATGCCGAGCGTCGTGCACAGGTCCCGATCGGTCACCAGATAGAGGCCGAGATCGAACGCGGGCCTCACGTGATACGGGCCAGCCGTGCGGCGGTGCTGCCGTCGAGCTCGCCCAGCGCATCGAGCAGGGCCACGACGAAGCTGCCGCAACCCGGCGCCCTGGTGGCCGCGAGCTCGGCGGCGACGCCGTACGCAGCGAGCGCACCCGCCGTCGCCTCGAGCGGGTCGGCCAGGGTGGCGGCCCAGGCGCCGATCAGGGCGGTCAGCGCGCAGCCCGAGGCCGTGGTCCGGGTGAGCAGCACGTGGCCGTTGGCGACTCCGAGCGTGCGGCTGCCGTCGGTGACGAGGTCCACGGCGCCGGTGACGGCAACGACGGCACCCGTGGCGACCGCCAGCGTGCGCGCTGCGTCGAGGGCGGCCTCGGTGCCGGCCGTGCTGTCGACGCCCTTGCCGCCACCGGTGCCCTGGGCCAGGGCCAGGATCTCCGAGGCGTTGCCGCGGATGATGCGCGGACGTTGCGCCAGCAGCATCTGCGCGCTCTCGCGGCGGAAGGCGGTGGCGCCGACTCCGAGGTGTTCGTTGTTCCACGGGCTGGTGGCGCGGCGGGCGACGGCCACCGCCACCATG
>JAPJRA010000161.1:0-1548 GCA_030824835.1 Geminicoccaceae bacterium
CGCCCGCGCCAACGGCGCCCGCTCGCACGGGCCCACCACTGAGGCTGGCAAGGCCCGCTCGGCCCAAAACGGCACCCGACACGGCCTGCGCGGCGGCCCGTTCGCGCTCCTCCCCGGCGAGGACCGCGCAGGGTTCGCCGAGCTGCACGCGGCGGTCACGTCCGACTGGGGCCCGCGCGACCCTTATGAGCGCCGCTGGGTCATGGAGCTGGTGGCGGCCATGTGGCGCCAGGACCGGCTGCGCTGCCTGGAGCTGGCGACCCTGATCGCAGCCGCCACCGAGAGCCCGCCCAGCGAGGCGACGATGCGGAGGCTCGCCACCTTCGCCCGCTACGGCGCCCGCATCGACAAGGACATCGGTCGCGCGCTGCAGGCCCTGCGGGTCCTGCGCAACCGCCCCGACGCCTGGATCGACGGGTTGCGGAACGACACGCCCGAACCCGACGCGACGGCGCCGCAGGCGCAAGCCGGCACGGCCGCATTGTCGCCGTGCACGGACGAACCCGAGGTTCGACAGCCGCGCCCGAAGGAACATGCCGGCGGATTCGCCCCGTGCACGGCCGAACCCGAGCCGGCCGCCATGCCCACACCTGCCCTCAACCGCCACCAGCGCCGGCGGCTGGAGGCCCTGGCACGCAAGCGGCACGCCGCCTGACGCGCCATCCCTGGCCCCGCGCCGGGTGCGATCGACGGCCGCCGCCGGTCAGGTCCGGCGGATCGGCTTGATGCGCACGATGCTCATAGGCGCGCACCGCGCGTCGACGACGGTGCTGCGGCTGGCGCAGCGGACCCGTGACCCATGGGCCGCTCGCCTGCGGTCTCGCGCACCGTGCGGTCGATCAGGGAGCGAAGCCAGCGATGGGCCGGGTCGTTGCGGTAGCGGACATGCCAGGCCATCGAGACCGGGTAGGTACCGAGATCGACCGGCGGCGGCACGATCCGCAAGCGCGGGTCGGAGGCGAGGCGGCGGCAGACGAGGCGTGGCAGGGTCGCGCAATAGTCGGTCATCGCGATCATCTCCGGGACGGCCAGGAAGTGGGTCACGGAGACGGCGATGTCCCGCTGCAGGCCCTGCCGCTCGAGCGCCAGGAACAGGCCGACGCGCAGCGGGCCGGGGGGCAGCACGTTGACGTGCCGCAGGCGTTCGTACTGCTCGCGGGACATCGCGTCGGCAATGTCAGGATGACCGGCCCGCACCACGCAGGCGAGCCCGTCATCCAGCAGATGCTGCACGACCAGATTGTCCGGCGCATCGACGATGCGGCCCAGCACCAGTGCGGTCGTGCCGGAGATGACGCCCGTCTCGGCCAGATCGCCGCCGTAGGGCATGAGGCGCAGCCTGATGCCGGGGGCCAGCTCGCGCAGCCGGGCGACGATCGCCGGCAGCAGCGTGAACTCCGCGTTGCTGTTCGTGGCGATGGTCACCAGCCGCTCGGACCGTCCCGGATCGAAGTCCTGCTGGCCGAGGATCGCCTCGTCGAGCCGCGCCAGAGCCGCGGCGATCACCGGCGCCAGCTCCAGGGCCATCGGCGTCGGCCGGATCCCGTA
>JAPJRA010000161.1:1558-7255 GCA_030824835.1 Geminicoccaceae bacterium
CGGATGAAGAGCGGGTCGCGCAGCATCGCCCGCAGTCGCGTCAGGGCGTTCGAGAGGGCCGGCTGCGTGATCCCCAGCCGTTGCGCGGCGCGGGTCACGCTGCGCTGCTCCATCAGCGCCACGAACACCGGCAGGAGATTCAGGTCATACCGCATGAGTTATAGGCTACGGCGATATCTGAAATCATAGCAATAAACTTCTGGAATATGTCCGCGCGGCGCATGATGCGGGCATCCGCAAGCGAGCCTCCTGGACCTTCCGATGGACCTTCCGAGAGCTGGCAAGTCAGCGAGGACGCCGACGTCACGGGCAGGCGGATCGACAGTGGATCTCGCCACGCGGCCGAACGGAGCTGCGCCATGAGGCTTGGTGCAGGAATGGTGTCGGGCACCGGAGCCGCAAGCGGCACCGGCCATGCCGTCCTTGAACGGGTCGCCAGCGAGGCTGCGATGGTCTTGGCCGGCGACATCGGCAACCTGGAAAGAGGAGAGGGCCATGGCCCTGCGTGATATTCTCAAGGGCAAGCTGGGCTTCGGCGCAGCCCCCTTGGGTAACATGTTCCGCGCGATTCCCGAGGACGAGGCGCGCGCGACGGTCGAAGCGGCCTGGAACGACGGCATCCGCTACTTCGACAACGCACCCTTCTACGGCGCAGGCCTGGCGGAGATCCGCATGGGCGACGCGCTCGCCGGGCGGCCGCGCGACGCGTACGTGATCAGCACCAAGGTGGGCCGCCTGATCCTCGACGAGATCGAGGACGTCGGTGCCCGCGACCTCGGCGAGAAGAGCGATGTCTTCCGGCATGGCCGCCCGAACCGGATCGTGAACGACTATTCGTCCGACGCGACGTTGCGGTCGATCGAGGACAGCCTGAAGCGCCTGCGGACCGATCATGTCGAGATCGTCTGGGTGCATGACGTCGCGCAGGACTTCTACGGCGACGAATGGCTCGGCATCTTCGAGGGCGCGCGCCAGGGTGCGTTCAAGACCCTCGACCGGCTGCGCGACGAGGGCGTGATCAAGGCCTGGGGCCTCGGCGTCAACCGGGTGGAGCCGATCGAGCTGCTGCTGGCGCTCGAGGGCCCGCAGCCCGACGGCTTCCTGCTGGCCGGTCGCTACACGCTGCTCGACCACGACCGCGCCCTGCAGCGGGTGATGCCGACGGTGGCCGAGCGGGGTCTGGGCATCGTCGTCGGCGGCCCCTACAGCTCCGGCGCCCTCGTCGGTGGACCGAACTTCGAGTACGCGCCCGCTACACCGGCGATCCTCGCCAAGGTCGCGCGGATCAAGGCCATCGCCGACCGCCATGGCATCGGCATGAAGGCCGCGGGCCTGCAGTTCGCGCTCGCCAACCCGGCCGTCGCCGCCGTGATCCCGGGGGCCAGCCGCCCGGGCCGGATCGCCGAGGACCGTGCCGCGCTGGAGGAGTCCGTGCCCGCCGACTTCTGGCGCGAGCTGCGCGACGCCGGCCTCGTGAGCCCGGCGGCACCTCTGCCCATCGACTGACCAGCCCTCCTCCACTGCCGGGAGGGAACCTTCGCCATCTGCCTGGAGAGTTGCGATGAACGACCATGCGCGCTCGCATGCGGCCGAGCTGGAGCGCCGCGATGTCCTGCGCACGGCGGGTGCCGCGATGCTCGCGGGGCTGGCCGGAACGGCGACGGCGACGCCGGCCGCCGCGCAGGCCTCGTCCGCCACGCGCGACACCGGCCCCCTGGGCGCACGCCTCCAGGGAGTCCAGCATTTCGGCCTCACGGTCGAGAACATGGATCGCGCGTACGCGTTCTACACCGAGGTGCTGGGCGGCACGGAAGTGATGCGCGACGGCGATTTCCAGGGTGAGCGCATCCACAACACGCTGCTCACCGATCAGGAGATCCTGGCGCGCGAGCGGCAGGTCAACCCGCGCACGATCGGGGTGCCGGATCTCCTGGGCGGCGCCCAGCGCCTCGACGTCCGCTTCATCCAGTTCGACAACGTCGTGATCGAGCTCCTGCAATATCGCGACGCCGTGCAGCCGATGGGCAGCGGCCACAGCTTCGCCGAGGCGCGCGACCATATGAGCCCCGCCTTTCCGCGCTCGATGCACATCTGCTTCCATATCCGCGACGACGTCGACTTCAACCGCTTCATCCGCGATCTGGAGGCCGAATCGGCCCGCCGCGGCATGACGCAGGTGAAGGCCAATCGCGTGGTCACGGTGCGGTCGGAGCAGGAACGGCTGGCCGCCCCGCTGGAGGCGAACACCAACCGGATCACCGAGGGCCAGTCGAACGGCTGGGCGCTGATCTACTGCAAGGGCCCGGAGGGCGAGCAGCTCGAGTTCGTGCAGGCCCTGGGTCCGGTCAAGCAGACCTTCGACGCGGCGCTGGCAGCGCGTCGCCGCATGGTGAGCGCCAACGGCGGCTGACGCTCGATGGCGCGTAGGACCCGGATGTGTGCGATCGCGGGAAGCAGCCCGGCCCCTTCATACGCCTGCATAAGGGATGGCATCCTACGCCATGAACCCGCTGTCGGGGAGGCTCGCCGGTGCCGACCTAACCGGGCAGGCGCTTGAATTGGGGCAGGTCGAGCGGCTTTGCCCATGGCAGCCGGCGCCTGGTGAACATCTCGAGCTTCGGCGCGATCAGGTCTGGTCGGTCCAGGCTGCCCAGCATGACGAAGACGAGGCCGGGGAAGCTCTCCAGATTGCTGGTGAACAGCCTGGCGCCGCACTCGGGACAGAAATTGCGGTCGAGCTTCTTGCCGGATTCGGCGATATAGTGATGCTGCCTTGGCTCGCCACTGATGAGGGTGAAGTCATCCCGCTGCACGGCGAAGAACGTGGCCGCCTCGCCGCCCGAAGCTTTCTTGCAGTCCAGGCAGTGGCAGACGGCAACGAAGTCCGGGTCCTTGTCGAACGCAAACCTTACCGCCCCACAGGCGCACTGAGCCGTGTACTTCTTGGCCATGACAGGCATCCTTGCCAGTTCATCGTCCGTGCCGAGGCCTCGCCCGATCCCTGGAGCTCGGCTAGGCTACACCCCGCTTTCTCAAGGTATCGAGAAGCGTCTGAGCGGTCTGTCGCGACGATTGCGGGTTCTGGCCCGTGGTCAGCAAGCCGTCCTGGACGACATGGACGCCCCAATCCTCCGTCGACGAGAAATTCGCTCCCTGTTCTTTCAGCACATCCTCGAGCAGGTACGGAACGACATCGACGAGTTGCACGGCGGCTTCCTCCGAATTGGTGAAACCCGTGACCTGCCTGCCCTTCGCAATCGGCTCGCCGTTCGGCGACCGCACGTTCGTGAGGATCCCCGGCGCGTGACAGACGAGCGCCACCGGCTTGTCGGCCGCCAGCATGTCCTCGATCAGGGAGAGCGCGTGCCGATCGTTCGTCAGGTCCCATAGAGGACCGTGGCCGCCGGGGAAGAACACGCTGTCATAATCCGCCTGGTCGATTTCGCCCAGCTTCACCGTATGGGCCAGCGCTTCTGTGGCGACCGCGTCCCGCTCGAAGCGGCGCGTATCATCGGTCTGGAAATCGGGCTCGTTGCTCTTCGGGTCGAGTGGCGGCTGGCCGCCCTTGGGCGAGGCCAGGGTCACCTCGACACCGGCGTCACGGAAGACGAAATACGGCGCTGCCAGCTCCTCGAGCCAAAACCCCGTCTTTTTGCCCGTATTGCCCAACTGATCGTGCGACGTGAGAACCATGAGTACCTTCATGTCACTTGCCTCGCGTTCTGTTGCCAGTAAGTCGATCCGGACAGCTTTCTGCAGCGCTGAAGAAAGCATGCCGCCCTGCCAGCCTGTGTGAGGAGCTTATCGGAGCGCGAGCCGAACACGAAAGCCCCAGACTTGCTCGATTCTTGCCCGATCTTGCGGCTGGAATTAGGCTCACAGGGAAGCGAGGCAAGGACAGAGATTTGGCCAGCCTGACAAACATCAAACTCTTGGTGCAGAAGCACATTGCCCGCCAGCAGGGGCAGAGCCCGTACCGTACTGAGGCAGACGGTTTGATCCTGCTGCGGTCCCAGCCGGAGGCGCATCCTACCCACATGATGCACCAGCCAGCACTGTGCGTCGTTGTGCAGGGTGCCAAGTGGACGGCGTTCGGCCAGCAGCGCCTCGACTACCGTGCCGGCCAAGCCATGATCACGAGCTTGGAGACGCCAGGCTTCAGCCAGGTCGTCGAGGGGAGCGACGGCGAACCCTATTACGGCTTGATCGTGCAATTGCACCTGCCGATCCTGCGCGAGGTCTACGAGGCGCTGGGCAGCCCGCCCATCAAGCCCTCGGTGCGGGCACCCGACGCCATCGTGGTCGATCTCGACACACGGCTTCTCGGCTGCGTGAGCCGGATGCTCGAGGCGCTCGATACCCCCGACAGCGTGCCAATTCTCTATCCCGGACTGATGCGCGAGCTTTGCTATTTACTACTGCGCAGCCCCTTCGCGGACGCCCTTGCGCGACCGCTCGTGTCCTCCCGCGAGAATCGAGGTCTCATCGACACGGTGCGCCGCATCCAGGACCACTACGACCAACCCTTGTCGCTTTCGAAACTCGCGCGCGAGTCCGGTTACAGCGTGTTCACCTTTCATCGCAAGTTCAAGGCGCTGACGTCGATGACGCCGTTGGCCTATCAAAAGCGTCTCCGTCTGATCGAAGCGCGCCGCCTGATGATCGCGGAACGGATGTCGGCCGAAGAGGCAGGCTTCAGGGTCGGATATGCCAGCCCGTCGCAGTTCAATCGTGAATATGCACGCATGTTCCAGGCTCCCCCACGGCGGGATGTACAGGCTCAAGCCATGCACCCATCTCCCCAGTGTGCCGGGAAGTCGGGTACGAAATGACGTGGCGACTGGAGGCACCGAACATAGTCTTTCGACTGGATCGCGCTTGCCGGTGCCCGCCATCCCCCCGGCAGGATCAGCCGCGCGGGCTGGAGCGGGCGACGTCGAGCGCGGCCGGTCATGAAGATCGAGCCGGTTCTCAGCGGCGGCAGCCCTTGGAGGTCAGCATGGTGAAGCCCGTTCTCAACCTGGCCGAGGTCGAGTTCGACGATGTCGAGGAGAATGGCCTCTACACGTCCAAACGCGGCCGGATCAGTGCCCATATCGGCGCCCGCAATCTCGGGTACAATCTGACCGTCCTGCCGCCCGGCAAGGTTCAGTGCCCCTTCCACTGCCATCACGGCGAGGAGGAGATGTTCCTCATCCTCGAGGGGGAGGGCGAGCTGCGCTTCGGCGACCGGCGCTATCCCATCCGCACGCACGACGTCATCGCCTGCCCGCCCGGCGGTCCGGAGGTGGCGCATCAGATCGTCAACACCGGTACCACGACGATGCGCTACCTGGCGTTGTCGACGCTGGTGGACATCGAGGTGTGCGAGTACCCGGACTCGCAGAAGATCATGATCGGCGCCGGCAGACCCGGAGAGCGCACCATCCGCAAGATCTTTCGCGCCGAGAGCACGGTCGATTACTATGATCGCGAGCAGGGCGGGGAGGTGAAGGTCGCTACCTGAGACGATCGGGAGACCCCGTCCGCGGGGCCGGGATCGCTCGGCCGCCGGGCCGGTTGTCGGGTACCGCCGAGGTCCCTGGCGCCCCTGCACCCCGAAGCTGACAATGTGGTTATACGCACGGCGCTCGCGACGGTGACGTGCTCTGGATGGTGTGTCCATCGGTCGAGAGGAGTTGACGCCATGTTCAAGCA
>JAPJRA010000162.1:0-691 GCA_030824835.1 Geminicoccaceae bacterium
GCCGAAAGGGGACAAGCTCTCGTCCCGCGGCACGGTCGAAAAGGCCAGGCAGTCCTTCGAGGAGGCGGTGGCCGGTATCGGGCCGATCGCGGAGGCGATCATGCGGCAGGTGACGTCGCTGGGCCCGGAGACCGTCGAGGTGGAGTTCGGCGTCAAGTTCAACGCCACCGCCGGCGTGATCCTCGCCTCCTCGGCGGTCGAGGGAAACTGCAGGGTCACGCTGAGCTGGAAGCCCAAGGCTGCGGGCTGAGGCCGGGCCATGGCCGAGCCGTATCAGCTCCCGGTCGCTCGGCTGTGGAGCGACGACGGCAGCGTCGTCGGTGCCGGGTTCCTGGCGCCACGCGGGGTGGTCGTTACCTGCGCGCATGTGGTCAACGATGCGCTCGGGCGCGATCAGCTTCGTAGCGACGAGCCGCGCGGCGAGATCCGGATCGACCTGCCCTGGGCTGCGGGAAAGATGACCTTCCGCGGCTCGATCGTCGCCTGGCGGCCTCCCATCCCGCCAGACGTGCGCCGCCCCGACCCATGCGTCGACATCGCCGTGCTCCAGCTGCTCGGCGCCGAGCCGCCCATTGAGGCTGCGCTGGAACCACAGTCCCCGGCGGCGGCGCCGGAGGATGTGGGCTTCCGCGTGATGGGCTTCCCCGCTGGCAGCGATGCGGGCGCCAGCGCCCGCGGGACTGTCAGAGCA
>JAPJRA010000162.1:701-2830 GCA_030824835.1 Geminicoccaceae bacterium
GTCAGAGCAACAGACGCCGACGGCTGGCACCTGGTCGAGGCCGACCGAAACTATGGCCGAACGATGGAGCCGGGCTTTTCCGGCGCTCCGGCCATCGCGGATGATGGGCACCGGCGCCTGTTGGGCATGATCGACGTTACCAATCCCGATGAGCGGCGCGGCGTCCTGATTCCGGTTCAGGCCCTGATGCGCGTGTGGCCGCCGCTGGCGGAGCCATACCGTGGCCTCGGGGCCTTTCGGGAGGAGGACGCCGCCTACTTCTTCGGCCGCGATTCTCTCAAGGCTCGGCTGTGGAGGAGCTTCGAGCGCAATTCGGTGACCTTGCTCACCGGCCCATCGGGCTCCGGCAAGTCATCGCTGTTGAACGCCGGTTTCCTGCCGCAATTGCGACGACAGGGCGGCTGGCGACTGATGCGGCTCCGGCCGGGCACTCGGCCGATGCAGCGGCTTGGTGAGGCGTTGGCCAAGGCGTTGAAGCCGCGGGCGGACACGCTGGAACTCATGGATCGGTCTGTCGAACTTAGGCACAAGCTTACGAACGACCCTGATCTGCTGCCCGCCTATGCCCGGACCCTCCAAGATGTAGATGGCGCTCGCCTGTGCATTATCGTCGACCAATTCGAGGAGACCTTCACGCTTGCTCAGCCGGCCCATCCCCCCGAGCACAAGGAGTTCCTGGCCGCACTCACCAGCCTAGCAATACAGCAAGAGCCGGCCGCGGCGAAAGCGGTGCTGGGGCTGCGGTCAGACTTCCAGACCTTGCTGCAATCCGATTCTACCGCCGCCGAGTTGGTCTCGGCACTGGACGGTGATCCGACTGTTCTACTGCGGCCACTGACGCCGCCCGAGCTGGAGCAGGTGATCCGCGGGCCATTGACCGCTGACCGGCTGGACGTGGCCCTCGACGACGGACTCCTCGCGCAGCTGCTGAACGACATCGCCCAGGACGCCGACGCCTTGCCGTTGCTGGAGTTCGCGCTCACGGAACTCTGGGCCAGGATGCGGATCGACCGCGACGGGCGATCACTCAGCCGCTCGGTCTATGACGAGATGGGTGGCATTGCGGGTGCGCTCGCAAAGCAGGCGGACGCGGCGCTCGACGAGCTGAAGATCAGCGAAGCAGAGGCCAAGCGGCTCTTCATCGAGTTGGTTCGCGTCGGTAGCGCGATCGAGCAGGATGCGCGTCGGCCTCGCAGCAAGGCCGAGCTCGATGCGATCGATCCGGCGCTCTGGTCGGTTGCCTGTCGGCTGGCCGATCGGCGCCTCCTGGTCACGACCGAGGGGCCTGCCGCCGACATCGTGCATGAGGCCCTGCTGCGCCAGTGGCATCGTGTTTCCGCCTGGATCGAGGAGGAGCGCGAGTTCATTCGCTGGCGCCAGCGCCTAGACGAGCGCCAACGCGAATGGGAGTCCGGAGGACAAGAACCGGGCGATCTGCTGTCTGGCAGAATGTTGGACGATGGGCAACGCTGGCTGAAAGAGCGCTCGGCCTCACTTGTCGCCAGCCAGAAGAATTTCCTCAGCGCCAGCCTCGGCGCCAAGGAAGCGGACCAAATGCGACAGGAGTCCGACGCTCTTTGGGACCGAATCGAGTTAGGTTGGGGAGACTGGAACGAAGTCCCGCCACACGAGCTGAAGGCGCTTCTGGAACTCGCACGTGCTTCTGCGGCGGTTAGGCTAGAGTTCTTGATTTCTGCCATCAGGAAGGAGGCTCGAGCCCGGCGGCTGGGCCGCCAGCTCGATATTGCCGCTCGCGCCGCAATTGGCCTCGATCCTCAATTTGCAACAAGCCTTGCACGCGCACTTCTGGAATGTGCTCACTCCGCAAGAAAACATGGTGCGGCGCAAGACTATGCCTTGATTCGTGTTGGTAGATTGGTGGCCGGCCTCGAACTTCCAAAATTGCCACGCGCCTTGATCGAGCGGGCGGTGGCCGGGGTTCCCGCCACCACCTACTCGGCCCAGCTCCGAGCCTATAGTGAGATCGTGCGCAGCTTCGCCGACTGCGTCGAGCCCAAGTTCGCATACGCCCTCGTCAAGCAGGCGGAGGCTGGGGTCATGACAACCACAAATGCGGCCCAGCTCCAGGCCTATGGCGAGGTCGTTCGCGCTTTCGCCGACCGCGTCGA
>JAPJRA010000162.1:2930-7252 GCA_030824835.1 Geminicoccaceae bacterium
CGAGCGGGTGGTGGCCGGGGTCGCCATCGCCACTGACCCGGACCAGCTCCGAGCCCTTGGCGAGGTCGTGCTCATCTTCGCCGACCGCGTCGAGCCCACACTAATCGACGCGGCCGCGCGCGCCGTGGTCGAGCGGGCAGTTGCCGAGGTTTACAAAGCTGACAATGAAGATCTTGTTGGCACGTACGTAGAAATAGCGGCCACTACAATCGTTTTGTTACCGTGGAGTGCAACTATATTTATGTTGACTGAAATTCTGAAATATCCTCTTACTGGAGGACTACAAATATCGGAAAAATTGACTAAAATCATCATACAATCTGGTAAATTGCCAGAGAGCACAATAGCCGATCCGTGGACCTGGGTGCAAGTGCTTGAGAAGCACGCCCCATGGCTACCCCTTCGACGCGCCTGTAGTACCCCCGACGTCATTATCAGAGAATTCCGCATGCTGACGGATGGTCCGCCGCCATACTGAAGCGAACTGCCGCAAGCAGCTTCCAGCGCCAGCGGAGACGCCGCGGATTACCCCATGTTCCCCACGATCAGGGCGATCTCGCGCAGGAAGACGCGGCCGAAGCGGTCCGCGGGGTCGAGGGTGAACTCCTCGACGAGGCCCTCGCGGCGGACCAGCACATCCTGGCCAGCGAGCTTGATCAGCGTGCCGCCGGGGCGGAGGTCGCGGGCGAGGAGCTCCTCGGCCGGCGACGGGGAGTCCAGGACCACCAGGTCGTGACCGACATGGACCATGCCGTCCTCGGCCAGCGTGTCGCCGTCGTAACCGACCAGCAGGAGATCGATGGTCGGGTTGCGCAGCAGGTTCCTGACGTTGGTGTTGTGGTCCTTGTGCCGGGGCCGCTCGACGCGGTTGACGAACACGCCGTCCATGCCGACGGCACCCACGTTCCAGTGCGGGAAGCGCCCGAGGACGAGGTCGACCACCTCGTGGACGAGATCGGTGGTCAGATTGTTGAAGACGAAGATCGGCACCCGCGCCGCCCGACCGGAGCCGAACCACGTATCCAAGATCGCCCCCGGCACGTCGATGCCCGCCCCCTTGGCCGGCTTGACATGCATGAACACGCCCGGTGAGGCGTTGATCTCGATGATGCCGAAGCCGCCCTCGCGCCAGGAGCGCCCGAGATCCTCCGCCATCACGTCGATGCCCATGCAGGCGAGCTGGAACTGCTGGGCCACCTCCTGCGCCAGTACCACGTTGTCGACATGGACCGAAGGGGTCACATCGATGCTGACCCCGCCGGCGGAGAGGTTGGCGACCTTGCGCAGCCAGACCTCGCGCCCGGCAGCGGGGACGCTGTCCAGCGTCAGCTGCTGCTGGGCGAGGCAGGCCTCCATCGCCTCGTCGCGGATGATCTTGGCCATGGGCGAGGTCGGGCTGTCCGCCCGTTCGGGCGTCGCGTTCTCACGCTCGATCAGCTCGTCCACCGTCCGGCGCCCGTCGCCTTCGACCCAGGGTGGCCGTCGCTGCAGGGCCGCCACGAACCGGCCGTTGGCGCAGAGCAGGCGATAGTCGCTGCCGGCGAGGCTGGTCTCGATGAGCACCGGCTCGCCGGTGTCGCCACCACCGGCGCGGGCGAAGGCATGGGCCAGCTCCTCCGCGCCCTGAACGCCGGCCGTGACGCCGATGCCCTTGTGGCCGGCCAGCGGCTTGACCGCCACCGGATAGCCGATCTCGAGCGCCACCGCCTGTGCCTCGGCGAGATCCGTGACGACGTCGCCCAGCGGCACCGGAAAGCCCAGCCGGTGCAGGAACGACTTGCAGTCGTCCTTGCGGGTGGTGAAGTCGGAATCGAGCTGGCTGTCGGTCGAGAACGTCGTCGACACGCCCCTGACCTGGTGGCGGCCGTAGCCGTACTGCATCAGGCCCTCGTCGCGTAGGTAGAAGGTCGGGATGTCCCGGGCCTCGGCGGCGCTGAGCAGGGCGTAGGTGGTGGGCCCACCATAGGGCGAGCGCTTGAACTCCTGCTGCAGGTCGGCCATCCGCCGGTCATAGGCGAAGCGCTCGCCCAGCCCGATCGCCTCGAGCCAGTCCCAGACGAAGTAGACCACCCGATGCTGGGTCCGCCGATCGATCGCCTGCACCGCGATGCGGCTGTAGCGCTCGCGCGGATGCACCGCGAAGCGGTGCACGTCGAGGCCGATGTCCAGCCGGCCGGCCTCCGCCGCGAGGCGGGCGAAAAGCTGGGCGTAGTCGGTGAAGTCCATCCCGGTCAGATGCGGAAAGCGGCTGGACACAGCTTCGACATAGCGCCCAATCGGGGTCGGCCTGGGCCTGCCCGTGAGCGCCAGATCGAAGACCACCGCCGCCCTATCGAGCCAGATGCTGGGCCCCGGATAGTGGTGGCAGTTGAAGATGTCGAAGGCATCCGTGTCCCGCGCGTTGAGGCGCACCACAGGGGCCAGATCGTCGTCGTCCTGCATCGTCCTGCCTCTCCCGGCCGCTGGCCAGCGCCGGCGCTCAGCCGTCGAAGCGGTTGCTCTCGATGTCGACCCGGCCCGAGAGATCGGCCCCGACCGCGAGCTGGATCCGGATCGAGCGGCCGTCGCGGCCGTTACCGGCGCCCGCCTTGACCTCACGGCGCAGACCCTGCACCAGCCGCTCGACTGTCAGGCCGTTCGGCTCGACGCCCTCGGCATGGCCGACCCGATGGTCGGCCTCGATCCAGCCGCGCGGCGGGACCAGCTGGACCCGGACACCGCGCACCGCGAACACGTCATCGTCGTAGCTGAGCCCCTTGGGGTCGACCGCCACCAGGATGACGCCCTGGCCGCCGATCACCCGCATCCGGCGATCCGGCTCGACGACCAGACCTGCCTCCTCGCACAGGCCGAAGCCGAACGGCACGGCCTCCTCGGCACAGGCGACGATCAGCCGGCCGAGGCGGTGCGCGCCCAGCATGTTCTGATCGAGGATGCCGGCGTCGAACAGGCCGAGCCCCGGCTCGACCAGGAGGCCGGGATGGGACTCGTCGGAGGCCACGCCGTAGCGGAGCGCCTCCTCGCTGGTGCCGCCGGCGATCATCAGGGGCGAGAGGGCCGAGGCCCCGCCGCTCACCGCGACGATGGTGGCCCCGCGCTTCCAGGCGTCGGTGAGCGCGCGCAGCACTTCCGTCTCCTCGCCGCGGAACAGGAAGCCCTCGATCAGCCGGCGCTGGTTGCCGCCGGTGATCAGGAAGCTGCCGAGGCCGGCGATGCGTTCGACCAGCGCGCGCCGGGCCTGCCCGCTGCGCAGCCGGTCGCGGCTCGCATCCAGCGCCACCGCCGGGATGCCGTGACGCTCGAGCATCGCCACCGTCTCGCGCGCCACCGCCTCGGGCTCGGCAGAGGCAGTGGCGATGACGCCCACCGGCGTCGTCAGCAGGGGGCGCAACTCGTCGAGGATCACCCCGCGTGGCCGCAACGGGCTGCCGAGCAGGATCAGGCGGCCCGCGCGCGCGGCGTGCGTCGGATCCACCGCGGCACCCAGGGCTCGGTTCTTGTAGTACTCGGCGCTGCTGGCGAGGCGCCGCTCGAGCCGAAGACCGAAATCCAGCGCCGTCACCCGGAGGCCGTGATCCGTGGTCTCGATCAGCGCCTTGGCACGGCGGCCACGGGTCAGCTCGACCGCGATCTCGGTGCCGCTGGCGTGGTCGTAGGCCCAGGTGCGCTCGCTGCGATAGACGGCGGGATCGCCCTCGACCAGCCGGGCCAGGGTCTCGTGGGTGGTGTAGCCGGCGAAGGCCGGCTTGCCGACACGGGTGGGCGCCCGGAAATAACGCTCCTTCGGCAGCACCGGCCGCTTGGCCGGCCCCGGCTGCGCCTTCAGCGTGGCGAGGTCGAGGCTGTCGCCGCGATCGAGGTAGCTCACCTTGATCCCGTCCAGGGCCACGCGCTCGCGCTTGCCGGTAACCCGCGTGGCGTCGACATAGATCATGCCGGTCTCGCCCATGACCCGCAGGCGGCCGTCCGCGATCACCATGGCGGTGTTCTCGTCGATGCCGAAGCCGCGCGTCCAGCCCGAGGCCAGCATCGCCGCCACCAGCCGGCCGAGCCGGCCCCGCTGCAGGAAATGCTGGTCGACGAGGCCGTAGGGGAAAAAGCCCAGGCCCGTGCCGAGGCTGAGCCGCGTGTCGTGCGGCAGCGGCGCCGGCGGATGGACCAGCGCCTCGACCGAGCCGCCGCTGGTGATCATCGGATGGCTCATGATGGCGGCACCGGCGCTGCTGCCGGAGACCAGGCCGCCGGCCTCCCAGCAGCGCCGGATCGTCTCCAGGGCCGGCGTCGGCTTGCCGCCCTGCAGCAGGGCCTGCACGATCACCGCC
>JAPJRA010000163.1 GCA_030824835.1 Geminicoccaceae bacterium
CGCTGGGGTTCTACGCGCCGAACATCCCGGAGGAGTTCGGCGGCGGCGGGCTCGATCATCTGACCTTCACTTTGCTCGAGCGCGAGCTGGGGCGGGCGTCCTACGGGCTGTCGGTGTTCTGGGGGCGGCCGTCCAACATCCTGTGCGGCTGTAACGCCGAGCAGCGCGAGCGCTATCTGCTGCCGGCGGTGCGCGGCGAGCGGGTGGACTGTCTCGCCATGACCGAGCCCGAGGCCGGCTCGGACGTGCGCTCGATGAAGACGATGGCGCGGCGTGACGGCGGCGACTGGGTGATCGACGGCACCAAGCATTTCATCAGCCACGCCGACCTCGCCGACTTCGCGATCGTGTTCGTGGCGACCGGCAGCGAGGAGACGAGGGCCGGCACCAAGCAGCGGATCACCTGCTTCCTGGTCGACCGGGGCACGCCGGGCTTCGAGATCCGGCCGGGCTATCGGAGCGTGTCGCACCGCGGCTACCACAACTGCATCCTGAATTTCGACGGCTGCCGCGTGCCCGACGCCCAGATCCTGGGCGAGGAGGGCCAAGGCTTCGAGCTGATGAACACCTGGCTCTACGCCACGCGCCTGACGGTGGCGGCGACCAGCGTCGGCCGGGCGCGGCGGGTGTTCGATCTCGCGGCGGAATGGGCGGCGAGCAGGAGGCAGTTCGGCCAGTCGATTGGCAAGTTCCAGGGAACCTCGTTCAAGCTCGCCGACATGGCAACCGAGATCGACGCGGCCGACCTCTTGACGCTCAACGGTGCCTGGCTGCTAGACCAGGGCCTGGACGCCAACCGGATGATCGCCCAGGCCAAGCTGTTCGCGACCGAGATGCTGGCGCGCGCGACCGACAATGCCATCCAGATCTTCGGCGGCATGGGGCTGATGGAGGAGACCGGGATCGAGCGCTTCTGGCGCGACGCCCGGGTCGAGCGGATCTGGGACGGGACGAGCGAGATCCAGCGGCACATCATCAGCCGCGACATCCTGCGCAAGCTCGGGGCCTGACTTGGACCTGCGCCGCCTGCTGCAGCCGCGCTCGATCGCCGTTTTCGGAGGCTGGCATGCCGAGGGCGTGGCCCGCTGCTGTGCCGAGATGCGATACGCGGGCCCGGTCTGGCAGGTGCACCCGACCCGGGCCGGGGCCTATCGCAGCGTCGCCGAGCTACCCGAGCCGCCGGATGCCGCCTTCATCGCGGTCAACCGCGAGGCCACGGTCGAGATCGTGCGCGAGCTGGCCGCCATGGGCGCGGGCGGTGCGGTCTGTCACGCCGCGGGCTTTCGTGAGGCCGGCGGCAGGGGCGTCGATCTGCAGGCGGCGCTGGTCGAGGCCGCGGGCGACATGCCCATCCTCGGCCCCAACTGCTACGGCACGATCAACTATCTCGACGGTGCGCTGCTCTGGTTCGACCAGCATGGCGGCAAGCGCTGCGCGCGCGGCGTCGCCATCCTGACCCAGTCCGGCAATATCGGCTGCAACCTGACCATGCAGCGCCGCGGCCTGCCGATCGGGCATCTGTTGACGCTCGGCAACCAGGCGAGGGTCGGCCTATCCGACTGCCTCGACGCGCTCGTCGACGATCCGCGCGTCACCGCCATCGGCCTGCACATCGAGGCCATCGACGACATCCAAAAGTTCGACGCGGCCGGCCGCAAGGCGCTGGCCGCAGGCAAGCCCATGGTCGCGGTCAAGGCCGGGCGCTCGGCGGCAGGGGCGGCACTGACCCTGAGCCACACCGCCTCGCTCGCCGGTGCCGACGCCGCCATGGAGGCCCTGCTGCGCCGGGTCGGGGTCGCCCGCGTCGCCTCGCTCCCCGTTCTGCTCGAGACGCTGAAGCTCCTGCACACGGTAGGGCCGTTGCCGGGCCGCGATCTGGTCACGCTCAGCTGCTCCGGGGGCGAGGCAGCATTGATCGCCGATGCCGGGGCGCAGCATCGCGTCCGCTTCCGCCCGTTCGCGCCGGCCCAGGTCGAGGCTGTCCGTGCCACGCTTAGCGACCTCGTCACCATCTCGAACCCGCTGGACTACCACATCTTCGTCTGGAACCAGCCAGAGCGCCTGCGCGCGACCTTTGCCGCGGTCATGGCCTGCGGCTGGGACCTCGCCTGCCTGGTGCTCGACTTGCCCCGCGCCGACCGGTGCGGCGATGCCGATTGGCGGGTCGCGCTTACCGCCTGGGAAGAGGCGCGCGACGCCACCGGCTGCCGTGCGGCGGTGCTGGCGACACTGCCCGACTGCCTGCCCGAGAGCGTGGCCGCGGCGCTGATCGCCGCCGGCATCGTGCCGGTGCTCGGCGTCGACGAGGCGCGGGCCGCCGCCGAAGCCGCGGCCGACATCGGCGCGGCGCAGGTGGCCGCCGTCCCCGCTGCCTTGCTGCCGACGTCCGCGCTGCTCGGGGAGCCGGTTGCGCTGGACGAATTGCAGGGCAAGCAGCTTCTGGCCGGGTACGGCATCGCGCATCCGGGCGGCCAGCTGGTGTCGACGCCGGCCGAGGCGGTGCGTGTGGCCGCGACGCTGGCTCGGCCTGTCGCGGTCAAGGCGGTGGGCCGGGCGCTCGTGCACAAGAGCGAGCTCGGGGCGGTGGCCCTGGGCCTGCGCGACGCCGGCGACGTTGCGGCTGCGGCCACCCGCATGGTGGGCCTGGGCGAAGCGATCCTGGTCGAGCCGATGCTCATGGACGGTGTGGCCGAGCTGCTCGTCGGCGTGGTCCGCGACCCGCAGGTCGGGCTGTGCCTCGTGCTCGGCGCCGGTGGCGTGCTGGTCGAGCTTCTGACGGACCGGGCGCTGCTGCTGCTGCCCACGACCGAGGCCGAAGTGCGGGAGGCGCTGCTCGGGCTGAAGGTGGCACCGCTGCTGCAGGGCTTCCGTGGCCGGCCCGCCGGCGACGTCGCTGCCGCGGTCGCCGCCGTGCTGGCCGTGGCTCGGTTCGCCGCGGTGCATGCCGACCGGCTGGTCGAGCTCGACGTCAACCCGCTGATCGTGCGGCCCGTGGGCCTGGGCGCCGTGGCGGCCGATGTTCTGATCCGTCTGCTGCCCGAGGAGCGAGACCGATGAGCGATATCGTACGGGTCACGCGGGATGGCGCCATCCTGGAGGTCGTGCTCGACCGCCCCAAGGCCAACGCCATCGACAGCGCCACCAGCCGCCGGCTGGGCGACGTGTTCGCCGCGTTTCGCGACGATGCGGGGCTGCGGGTCGCCATTGTCACCGGCGGCGGCGAGAAGTTCTTCAGCGCCGGCTGGGACCTGAAATCGGCCGCGGAGGGCGAGCGGCCCGACACCGACTACGGTGTCGGCGGCTTCGGCGGGCTGCAGGAGCTGCCCGGGCTCGACAAGCCGGTGATCGCGGCGCTCAACGGCATGGCGGTCGGCGGCGGCTTCGAGCTGGCCCTGTCCTGCGACCTGATCCTGGCGGCCGAGCATGTCCGCTTCGCGCTGCCGGAGATCGCCGCCGGGACGCTGGCGGATGCCGCCACGATCAAGCTGCCGCGGCGCATCCCGTACCATGTGGCCATGGACCTGCTGCTGACCGGACGCTGGATGGACGCCGCCGAGGCAAAGGGCTGGGGGCTGGTCAACGAGATCCTGTCGGCCGAACGCCTGCTGCCGCGGGCACGGGAGATCGCGCGACTGCTCGCGGACGGCCCGCCGCTGGTGTTCGCGGCGATCAAGGAGACACTGCGGCGGACGGAGGGCCTGCCGTTCCAGGCTTCTCTGGATCTCGTCACCAAAAAGCAGCTGCCGACGGTCAAGCGACTGTATAAGAGCGACGATCAGCTCGAAGGGGCGCGTGCGTTCGCCGAGAAGCGCAAGCCGGTATGGCGCGGGCGCTGAAGGCTCAGTCAGGCCACCAGTCGCCGAGGATCTGCTCGAGCGAATAGGGGCAATGCTCGGGCAAGCGGCCGACGATTTCGGATTCGCCGAACCGGTCGAGTTCGCTGGCGAGGCTGCGTCGGGCACGGTCATAGAGAAATGGTCGCTGCCGCGCGAGATCCTGGCGCAGCGTCGGCGTGATGCGTGCCTCGATCTCTAGTCGGAAGCCGGCGACTTCCCGGGCCCAATGTCGCCGCGGCTCGGTTGCGGGCGAGTGCGCCAGCAGTAGCAAATGCTCGATGATTCGCACGGTCCAGCTGCGCAGGGCGTTACGCTGCTCCTTGCCCAAGTCGCGGATCTCCTCGGCGAGATGAGGCAGGTCGAGATCGAGGTTCGGCCGACTCGTCGCCCAGCGGCGCAGCTCCTTCGCCTGCTGTTGCGTCCAGGCATAGAAGTCGCGCTCGTAGAGTTCCGTTGGATCACCACCCATGATGTCACTCTATCCCAGCACCATCTCCAGCGGAATGGCTCCCACTATCGATACGGTCATTGGGATGATCTGTGCAGCCCGCGCAGCGGTGCGTTCCAGGTCCAAGCGAGGCGCGCGAGCTGCCTGAGGCCGAAGCCGATGGCAAAGACGCCGTAGAGGACGCCCAGCGGAATCGGCCAGGCGATCTTCCAGCCGCCACTCGCGGCCACGCCCCATTCGACGAACACATGGTAGCCGAAGAACAGCGAGATCCCGCCGAACAGCGTGCCCGAGGCGATGTAGACGGCGGGCATGCCGATCCCGGCGACGAGCCTCGACAGCTTTCCGCGCATCACGGCACCACCGGCGCCGATGCTCTCCCACGGATGGCTTCGCGCGAAGGCCGGCTGCGTCAGGACCGCCGGCACCTGCCGGTTCAGCGCCAGCTCGCCGACCACGGCGGCGGGCAGGGTGATCAGGTTCTCGAGCCAGCGGCGGAAGCCTTCGAGCCAGCCCTGCAGCGGGAACACCACCCGCCACAACGGTGCGCGCCAGTGCATGCCGGAGAGGGCCAGCAGCAGCCGGTCGCCGACGAACGCGCAGCGGAAGCCGCGCGCGTGGGCCAGCTCGTCGAGGCGGACCAGCCGCTCCAGCATGGTCGTGGTGAGGACGGTCCGACACCACACTTGGTCCGTGCCGTAGACCTCGAACCGCCGCTCGAAGATCGGGTCCTCGAGCCGCACCCGCTCGATGCCGGTGCCGGCCGAGGCGATCAGGTTGCCGATCAGGCCGCGCTCGCGCGTTACCAGGGTCAGGCCCGGGCAGCTGCGCTGCAGGCGGAACCCGCCGACCACGCCCGCGAACACCTCGAAGCCCTCCCCGTTGTAGAGGCGCAGCTCGGCCAGCGTGAATGGGATGCCCTGGGCGTCGCCCACCAGCACGTCGTCGATGCTCGCCGTGACGAACGGCTCGACCAGGCCGGCGCCGTCGAACAGGCCGAGATCGCAGGCCGGGCTGCCGAGAGCCACCTCCGCCTCGCGCCGCCGTGCCTCGCCGTTGACGTGGCGCAGGTCGCCACGCCCCGACGTCAGCGCGCCCAGCAGGCTGCGCGCCATGTGGCGGCGCCAGCTGCCGAGGATGAACGGGACGGTGAACAAGGCAATGAGCCCCGCCAGCAGCACGGCACCGCCGATCGTCTCGCTGGTCTCGCTGCCTTCGCCGAACCGCAGCGCCAGCGGCCAGCCGATCGCGGGCAGCGCCAGCCCGATCAGCGCGCCACGCACCGTCCAGCGCCGCCGGTGCTCCAGCGTCTCGATCGTGGCGCTCAAGCGGGGCGGCCCGGCAGCAGCGTGTCGACGTCGGGCGCGACGCGCGTCTCGGGCGGGGTCTCGAAGAACGGCATCGCCTGGATGCCGGCCAGCCTGGCCAGGATGGAGCCCGGGAACAGCTGCACCACGTTGTTCAGGTCACCCACGGCCGCGTTGTAGAATCGTCTGGCCGCGGTGATCTGCGCCTCGGTCTCGGCCCAGCCACGCTGCGCCTCGATGACCGTCGAGTCGGACTTCAAGGTCGGGTAGCTCTCGGCGGTGACGAGCAGGCGGCCCGTCGCCTGCGCCAGCGCATTCTCGGCCGCGAACCGCTCGCCGGCCGTGGCCATCCCCCCGGCACTCGCGGTGTCAGCCCGCGCCCGGAGCCGTGTCACCTCCTCGATCAGCCCGCGCTCGTGCTCCATGAAGCGGCCGGCGAGCTTGACCAGGTTCGGGATCAGGTCGTGGCGCTGGCGCAGATGCGCATCGATCGAGGCCAGGGCCTCGCGCACCTTGTTGGCGCGGCGCACGATGGTGGCATACCAGAAATAGAGGGCCACCAGCAGTACCACGCCGGCCGCACCCCACAGCAGATTCGAGCTCAAGCTCACGCCCTCCAATCGTTACGCGTCACGGCATCATCGGCACGGCCGCGCACCGCCGCCGTGACTTTCCGCACAGCACCGATATCGCTCAGCGGGCGCCAGCGCGACCCAGGCAGGCCAGCACGAACGCGTACTGCTCGGCCAGGTCGCGCAGCATGTCGAAGCGGCCGGTCTGGCCGAAATGGCCCGAGCTCATGTTGATCTTGAACAGCAGCGGCGCGTCGTCGGTCCTGGTCGCGCGCAGGCGGGCCACATATTTCGCGGGCTCCCAGTAGGTCACGCGCGGGTCGCTGATGCCGGCGGTGACCAGCATCGGCGGATAGGGCTGCGGGGCGATGTTGTCGTAGGGCGAGTAGCCGTGGATCAGCTGAAAGGCGTGCTCGTCCTCGAGCGGGTTGCCCCATTCCGGCCACTCGATCGGGGTCAACGGCAGGGAGGCGTCCAGCATCGTGTTCAGCACGTCGACGAACGGCACCTCGGCGACGACGCAGCCCCACAGCTCCGGGCGCAGGTTGGCGACGGCACCCATCAGCATGCCGCCGGCACTGCCGCCCTTGATCACCAGCTGCCCGGCACGGCTATAGCCCTCCCGGATCAGGTACTCGGCGCAGGCGATGAAGTCGCTGAAGGTGTGCGGCTTCTGCGCGAGCTTGCCGTCCCGGTACCAGCGATGGCCCATCTCGTCGCCGCCGCGGACGTGGGCGTAGGCGAAGGCGATGCCGCGGTCGAGCAGGCTGAGGCGCGACGGGGCGAAGGCCGGGTCGAGGCCGTGACCGTAGGCGCCGTAGCCGTAGAGCAGCAGCGGGCCGCCGCCCTCGGGCGGGAAATCGTCGCGGTGGACGATGGTGATCGGCACCGACGTGCCGTCGGGGGCTGGGGCCATCAGGCGGCGGGTGACGTAGCGGGCCTTGGTGTAGCCCGACGGGATCTCCTGCTCCTTGCGCACGATCAGCTCGCGCGTCGCCACCACGTAGTCGATCACCGAGGCCGGGGTGACCATGGAGGTGTAGCCGACGCGGATGCGGTCGGTCTCGAACTCGCGATTGTCGCCGAGC
>JAPJRA010000164.1 GCA_030824835.1 Geminicoccaceae bacterium
CCCGCAGCCGCTCCCCGGATCGCCCCCCGGCCGCCACGCCCGGCACCGGCCGGCCGCGAGGACCCGCGGGACCACCGATCGCCCGCGTCAGCACCGGCCCCTGCCACCGCTGCGCGAGCGCAGTCGCTGCCGGATGGGAGAGGAGACTGACCACGGCCTCCACCGGAGCCTCGTCCTCCGTCGACAGCCCGACGCGGGCAAGAGCGCGCTCGGTGGCCTCGTCGACGGTCGCCTGGCCGGTCGGGACAAGGCGCACGGTACCTCGCCTTGGTGGACCGGCGTCGATCATCGCGCTGAGTATCCGGCCGTGACCGACGCATAGACAGCCCGCAAACGCTGGGCCGCCAGCTGCCATGTCCAACGCGCGGCCACTTCGTTCCGGGCCGCCGCACCCATGACCCGGCAACGCTCCGGATCCGCGAGCAGCGCCAGCAACGCGGCGGCCAGCGCCTCCGGATCGTCGGGCTCGACCAGGAGCCCCGTCCGGCCATCCTGCACGAGTTCGGGGATGCCACCGGCGCGGCTGGCCACGACCGGGCGCCCGGCCGCCATGGCCTCCACCACCGGCAGCCCGAACGGCTCGGGGATCACCGAAGGCGTCACCACGACCCTGCTCGCGGCATAAAGCTGGGGCATGCCGCTGTAGGGCACGGCCCCTCGGAAGTTCGTACGGCGGCGCGCCTGGGGAGATAGGAGGCGCTCGATCCGCCGTCGGTAGCTGGTGCGGCTGAAGATCACCTGCCGGATGACAGCGGTAAGCGGATCGCGGCCATACAGCTGATGGAGCCGCTTGATGCGCGCGTCCCGGCCGAACTGGTGCAGGATAGAGGCCGGCAGGTAGCCCGGGCGACCGACAAGGTCCAACTGGGCCGACGGCCACCGCTCGACGACATGGTTGAAGGCTCGGGCCAGCACATGGACGCCCTTTTCGGGCGAGATCCGCCCGACATAGAGCAGACGCGGCGGGGCGCCCTGGTCCGCGTGCGGGTAGCCTGCGAAGAAACTCGGGTCGACCCCGTTGCCGATCATGCTCATCTTCGCGGCGTGCGCCGGGAAGTGGGACGCCATGCGCTGCGCCAGGTGCTCGGAGCAGGTCACAACCGCATCGACCGCGCGAAGCGCCTGGTCTGCCGCCGGTGGTGCGAAGCCGAGCGGATGCGGATGATGCAGGTGCAGCACTACCGGCGCCCCGACGGCACGCAGCGTGGGCGCATGCTGGAGATAGGTGTGGAGATGGACGAGGCTGGGCTGCTGGCACCGGATCTGCTCGGCTGCCTGCTCGAAATAGCGGCGATGAAAGGCGGACGAGACCGAATGCGCCGACAGGCCGGGCAACAGACCGGACAGCAGCTCGCGTCCCTGCTCGATCTGCCTGCCCGCGACCGGGATCTGCACGACCCGGTAACCACTGACGATCCTCGTCGCTTCCACGGGTGTGCCGTCGGCGCCGATATAGACCGTCAGGTCGATCCCTGCACCCAGGTGGCGGGCTATCTCGGCTGCGACGATCCCTGCCGAGCCGCTCAACATGCCGTCAGCCAGCAGCCGATCCTGCGGCTGGCACACCATCGCTACCCGCATCCTACCCTTTCTCCGGACCCCCAGGCCGGACCTCCCCCGGCCCACAGCGCGTGGGAACCAGGATCGTCACGAGGCACCGCGAGCACCGGCACCGCGCCGCAGCAATTTGCCTCGATCGCTGTGCTCGCACCGCCTATCGTGACGCTAGGTTCGGCGGGCAACCGGGTGTAGACGCCCGCCATAGCGTCGTCCACGTCCATCCGCGTCACAGGCCGTTCGGCCGGAGAGCTGCGGCAGAGGAAGGTCTAGGTGAAGATAGGCTGGGTCTATCCGCATTCGCGTTTCCCTTCCGCCGATTTCCAGCTGTTCGACGCCTTGGCCGTCGTCACCTACGAGCTCACCAGGCGGCTGGCGCGCAGCAACGACGTCACGGTCTATGCGCGGCAGGGCAAGGGTGACCTCCCGAGCGAGACCCGTGAGCAGGTCGAGTTCCGTCGGTTCCCGCAGACGCTGGACCGGCTCATCTGGTCGCTGAACGTCGTCGATCGTTTCGGCCTCACGCCGGCATCTCGGCCACTGCGCATGACCGACCTCTATTACCGGGTCTTCGCCGAACGGGTGGCGCGGGACGCGGCGAAGCGACGCCTCGACGTCATCCACATCTACGGCACGACCAACTTCATCCCGGTGATCCGGCGTCGCAACCCCGGCGCGGTGATCGTGCTGCACAGCCACGATCATGCGCTGGTCGACTTCGACCAGGAGCTCACCGCCGCCCGGCTCGCGGATGCGTCCCTGATCCTCGGCTGCAGCGAGACGCTGACGCGGTCCGTGCAGACTACCTTCCCGAGCCTTGCCGGCCGTACATATGCGCTGCCCAACGGCGTCGACGAGCGCTTCCTCAATGTCCGCAGCCACCCGGCGTCGAGCGACACGGTCATGTTCGTGGGCCGGCTCGCCCCGGAAAAGGGCGTGCATCTGCTGCTGCAGGCCTTCGCCCAGCTCGCTCCGACGCTGCCGGAAGCACGGCTGGAGCTGATCGGCCCCCGCGATCTCTCGCCCAAGCAGTTCGTGGACCCCTTCGAGCGCGATCCGCTCCTGGTTTCGGTCAGCGACTTCTACAGAGCGCCGGACGGCTTCCGTGCGCTGCTGGACGCCACCGCTGCGCCGCTAGGCGGGCAGGTCACCTTCCGCGGGCCCATCCCGAACGGCGTCATGCATGACGAGCTCGCCCGCGCCGGGATATTCGTCTTCGCCTCGCTGTGGGAAGAACCGTTCGGTATGCCGGTCATCGAGGCGATGGCCGCCGGTCTTCCTGTCGTGGTCACACGCTCCGGCGCTCTTCCCGAAATTGTCGAGGACGGCGTCAGCGGCATCATCGTCCCGCGGGGCGACGTGTCGGCGCTGGCCGCGGCGATCGGTGGCCTGCTCGCGGATCCCGCCAAGCGGACCGCCATTGGTCAGGCGGCCCGGATCCGAGCTCGGGAACGTTATGGCTGGGACCTGTGCGCCACGAGGCTGCTGGCGTTCTACGACCAGGCCAGAGCGGGCGTGGCGGACACGGCCCGCAGTGCCTGAAGGTCTCAGGCGAGCGCGCTGATCTCGGGCTGCAGCCCCAGCCGGAGCAGGTCGTCGCGGATCTCGGCCGTGTAGATGGCGTTCATCACCAGCACGACATCGGGGCGCAACTCCACCAGCGCCTCCGGGCCTACGATCTCGTGGCCGGTACCGGCCAGGAACTTGCCGTGCTTGTGCGGGTTGATGTCGACCACGGCGGCGATCTCGTCGCCCAAACCCAGCGTGGTCAGATAGCTCACCGCCTTGGAGCCGGAGCCCCAGATCGCCACCTTCTTGCCCTGCTCGCGCCAGCCGGCTGCCTCGGCCCGCAAACCGGCAAGCCGGGTCGCAATATCGGCCTCGAACTTCGCCACCTGGGCCGTGAGCCGGGCGAGGTCGTCCTCCGCCGGCAGCGCAGGCTCGGTCGGCCCGGCGGCGGGGAAAGCCTCGATCATCAGGTACTGGCCGTCATAGGCCTTCCACAGCTCGGTGACATCGAAGCCCGTGCGGCGGAACAGCCGGGCCAGCGAGCCCAGCGTGAAGTACGAGCAGTGCTCGTAATAGATATCCCAGAACGCTCCCTCGACCAGCACGCGCTCGAGATCCGGCAGCTCGAAGAACACGGGCACCTGTGGCCGGTCACCGATCGCCGATCGCACCAGCCGCATGAACTCCAGCACCTCGTGGATATGCTCGAGCGTATGCCGGCAGCACACATAGTCCGCCTGCAGATGGCTGTATTTGGGGCCGTAAAAGTCCTGGATGAAGGTCAGCCGCGAGGCGGCCTCGCTCTGTGTCCGCTCCGGACGATAGCCGGGATCGATGCCAATGCCGGCGCAGCCGGTATGCTCGCATAAGGCGACCAAGAACTCGCCCTTGCCACAGCCGATCTCGAGCGCGGTCTTCCCGGCAAGGTCGTACTTCCGCTGCTGGTCGTCGCAGATCTCGGCCACGAAGCGCTGGAACCGCGGCGAGAAGATCTGCGTCTCCTCATAGTCTACCGAGTAGCGATGCGCCGTCGGGTCGAACAGCAGGTTCTGCACGAAGCCGCAATCGTGGCAGAACCCCAGCTCCAGGTCCTGACGCGGGAAAGCCAGCGCCGCGGCGCGGCTGTCCAGCATCAGGCAGCTGTGAACCGGGATATTCTCGACTCGGTAGAAGGCGCGGACGTTCGTACCGGCACAGGCAGAACAGGTCTGGCTTGGCGTCATGCGTCTCTACAGCACCATGGGCTCGGGAATGGGGACAATGAAGCGACCCCCACGTTCGACATAGGCCGCCTGCTGGCCGACGATCTCCTCCTGGAAGTTCCAGGGCAGGATCAGGACATAGTCGGGCTGCCGCTCGACCAGCGTCTCGGGCGCGAGGATCGGTAGCCGTACACCGGGGATCCACTTGCCCTGCTTGAACCGGTTCCGGTCGACCACGTATTCCAGCGTCTCGGGGCCGATGCCGACATAGTTGAGGAGGATCGTGCCCTTGGCAGCGGCACCATAGCCGGCAACACTGGCCCCGCTCGCCTTGAGATCGCCGAGCAGCTTCTGCAAGCTGTCCCGGATTCCCTCCACCCGCCGGGCGAACCCGGCATAGTAGGCGAACCCATCCATGCCGAGCTCGTGCTCCTCGCGGAGCAGGGCTTCCACCGACGGTTCGCGGGCCGGGCGTCGCTCGGCGAACACCCGCAGCGAGCCGCCATGGATGTCGATCCGCTCGACGCGGTTCAAGAACAGCCCATGTTGCGCGAACAGGCGGTCGAGGGCCGTCACCGAGAAGTAGCAGAGGTGCTCGTGGTAGATGGTGTCGAACTGACCCTTGTCGATCAGGTCCCGTACATAGTGCATCTCGAGCACGGCGACGCCGTCGTCCTTCAGCAGGGTCGCGATGCCCTGCACGAAACCGTTGGTGTCGGCCACATGCGCCAGCACGTTGTTCGCATGGATGACGTCGGCCCGCCGCCCACCACCGGCCAGCTCGTCGGCCAGCTGCCGGCCGAAGAACGCCTGCAGGCTGTCAATGCCCTTGGCGCGCGCTGCAGCCACCGGTCCCGGCGTCGGGTCGATGCCCAGCACGCCGATGCCGGCGGCGAGGTAGTGCTGCAGCAGGTAGCCGTCGTTGCTCGCCAGCTCGATGACGAGACTGTCGCGCCCGAGACCCCGCTCCTTGATGCGTGCCGCGACATTGTCCCCGGCGTGACGCACCAGCGCGTCGATGACCGACGAGAAATAGGGATAGTCGGCCGCGAACAGCTCTTCCGGCGGCACCGTGTGCAGGATCTGCACCAGCGTGCAATCGGGGCAGAAGGCCACGTCCAGCGGATACCGTGCCTCGACGCGCTCCAGCGCCTCCGGGGCGATGAAGGCATCTGACGGCGGTAGGTCCCCAAGCGCCAGAAAAGTCTCTAGCCGGTGCGAGCCACAGGCGCGGCAGGCGTCGATCGGAGCCAGAGCTGCCGTCATGCAGCCTCGCGCAGGTAACGCATGCTGCTACCGTCGACCCGGCCCGCCGCCATCAGGTCCTTCAGATGCAGCACCCGCATCCACCTCGGGCCGAAGAACTGCTCGGCCGTGATCCCCGCATCACGATAGGCGGCATAGATTTCCTCGACGCCGCGCCGCACGGTCCATTGGGGCTGGTAGCTCGGCAGGACGCGCCGGATCTTGTCGCAGTTCACACGGTAGTTGCGTCGGTCGGGGCTGGCATCGCTGGCGAAGGAGACGGTGGCCCCCGGAACGATCTCGGCCACCAGCTCCGCCACCTCGCGGACGCGATAATTCTCGTCGGTGGCGCCGACATTGAATGCCTCGTTGTGCACCTTCTCGCGCGGCGCCTCGATGACGGCGAGGTAGGCGCGGGCGATGTCCTCGATGTGCACCAGCGGTCGCCACGGCATGCCGTCGCTCTTCATCGTCACCCTGCCGGTGGTGAACGCGTAGCCGACGAGATTGTTGACGACCAGATCGGCACGCAGCTTGGCCGACATGCCGTAGGCGGTGCCGGCACGCAGGAACACGGGCGTGAAGCTGTCGTCGGCCAGGGGTGCGATGTCGCGCTCGGACAACACCTTGCTCTCGGCATAGGGCGTCACCGGCTGGAACTCCCCGCTCTCGTCGATGAAACCGTCGGTGGAGGCGCCGTAATTGCTGCAGGACGAGGCGAACACGAAACGTTCGACCCCGGCGGCCTTGGCGGACTGGGCCAGACGCACCGCCGCCAGATGATTGACCTCGTCGGTCATGGCGGGGTTCAGATCGCCGAACGGGTCGTTGGATACCCCCGCCAGATGCAGCACCGCATCGAAGCCCACGAGGGTCCCCGGCACGACGTCGCGCACATCCTGCCAGATGACCGGCAGTTCCGGCCGCGGCTGGCCGGGAAACACGCAGCCGGCGAACAGCCCGCTGTCGAGGCCCGTCACCTCATGCCCGGCACGTTGAAGCAGCGGCACCAAAACCTGGCCGATATAACCGTCGCAGCCGGTGACGAGGACACGCATCAGTCTATTCCCAAAGCTTCCACGGTGCTTCGCCGCTTTCCCAAAGCTCGTCCAGCCGCGCTTTGTCGCGGATGGTGTCCATGCACTGCCAGAAGCCGTAGTGCCGATACGCCATCAGTTGACCCTCGCTCGCCAGCCGCTCCAGCGGCTGATGCTCGAACGGCGTCAGATCGTCGTCGATATAGTCGAAGATGCCGGGCTCGAGCACGAAGAAGGCACCGTTGATCCAGCCCTCGCCGGTCTGCGGCTTCTCGGTAAAGCTGACCACCTTGTCGGACTCGAGCTCGAGGCACCCGAACCGGGCCGGTGGCCTGACGGCGGTGACCGTGGCGAGCTTGCCGTGCGAGCGGTGGAACGCCAGCAAGGCGTGCAGATCGACGGTGGAGACTCCGTCACCCCAGGTGAGCATGAAGGTGCTGTCACCGAGATAGGGCCGCAGCCGCTTGATCCGCCCGCCTGTCATCGAGCGCTGCCCGGTATCGACCAGATCCACCTTCCACGGCTGCTTGTGTCCCGAGTGCGCATCCACCGCACCGGAGGAGAAATCGACGGTAAGGTCCCGGTTCAGGAACCAGAAATCCATCATGTATTTCTTGATGTATTCGCCCTTATAGCCCAGGGCGATCGCAAATTCCTGGAAGCCGTAATGGCTATAATGCATCATGATGTGCCAGAGG
>JAPJRA010000165.1:0-1612 GCA_030824835.1 Geminicoccaceae bacterium
CCCGCGCTCAGCCGGCGCTGTTGTCCGTGAGCTTGGTGAAGTCTTGCTGTGAGTCGAGGACGGTCTGCTCGAGGTCTTGGAGGAGGTCGCGGACGTCGTGTTGGCGGCGGAGGCGGTCCTCGATCCGGGCGGCGAGGTCGCTGATGCGGGCGAGGCCGAAGCTGCCGGCGGTGCCGCGCAGGCGGTGGGCCTCGGCGGCCAGGGTCTGGGGGTCGCCCAGGGCGGCGCGCAGGCGGGCGCAGCCGGCGGCGGCGGCGTCGAGGCCGCGGGCCATGAGCTTGTCCAGGGCGCCGGGGGGCAGGTTGGCGGCGAGGCCGGCCAAGAGGGCGCGGTCGTGAAGCGGTGGCTCGGGGATGGCCGGGGGCTCGGCCTCGGGCTCGGGCTCGGGCGGGGTGGTGCCGGCGACGGCGGCGAGGGCCGCGAACAGCTCGGGCCAGATCACGGGCTTGGTCAGGCAGCGGTCCATGCCGGCCTTGAGGTAGCGCTCGCGGTCGTCGGCCATGACGTTGGCGGTCAGCGCCAGGATCGGCACCCGGGCGGCGGGGCCGGGCAGGCGGCGGATGCGGCGGGTGGCCTCGATCCCGTCCAGGACCGGCATTTGGATATCCATCAGCACGACGTCGGGCGTGGTCTCGGCGGTCAGCGCCACGGCCACGGCGCCGTCCTCGGCAAAGAGCACGCGGTGGCCGTGGCGGTGCAGGATCTCGCCCAGGAGCTCGCGGTTGGCGGCGACGTCGTCGGCCACCAGCACGGCGAGCGGGCGGATCGGGGCGGCGGCGAGGCCGGTCCGCTCGGCCGCCACCACGGCGTCGCCGCGCTCGAGCGGCAGCTCGAACCAGAACCGGCTGCCGTGGCCGGGCTCGCTCTCCAGCCCGATCTCGCCGCCCATGGCGGTGACCAGCGAGCGGCAGATCATCAGGCCGAGCCCGGTGCCGCCATAGAGCCTTGTGGTCGAGCTGTCGGCCTGGACGAAGGGCTGGAACAGCTCGGCCTGGCGCTCGGGCGGGATGCCGATGCCGGTGTCGGCGACCTCGAAGCGCAGCCGGCCCGGGTCTCCGGCCGTGGGTCGCACGGTCAGCGTGACGCTGCCCCGGCTGGTGAACTTGAGCCCGTTGCCGACCAGGTTGACCAGCACCTGGCGCAGCCGGGTGGGGTCGCCGCGCAGCACCAGGGAGGCCGGGGTTGCCTGCTCGACCCGCAGGGCGAGGCCGCGCTCGACCGCCTGCGGTGCCAGCAGCGAGCGCACCTGCTCGAGCACCTCGGCCAGCGAGAAGTCGATCCGCTCGAGATCGAGCCTGCCGGCCTCGAGCTTGGCCACGTCCAGGATGTCGTTGAGCAGGGTCAGGAGCTGGCGGCCGGTGTCGCGGATGATCTCGACATAGCGCCGCTGCGCCGGGTCCAGCCGGGCGTCGGCGAGCAGGTCGGCGAAGCCCAGTACGGCGTTCATCGGCGTGCGGATCTCGTGGCTGACATTGGCCACGAACCGGCTTTTCGCCTGGTTGGCGGCCTCGAGCTCGCGGTTGCGCCGCTCGAGCAGCGCCGTCTGCTCGGCCAGCCGCGCATGCGCCGCCTCCAGCTGCAGCTCCCGCTCCTTCCGCTCCGTGATGTCGAA
>JAPJRA010000165.1:1712-7235 GCA_030824835.1 Geminicoccaceae bacterium
GCGCATGCGCCGCCTCCAGCTGCAGCTCCCGCTCCTTCCGCTCCGTGATGTCGAAGCTGACGCCGAGCAGTCGCATCGGCCGGCCGGCGGCGTCGCGCAGCAGCTGCCCGCCGCCGCCGATCCATCTTGTCGTGCCGTCCGGCCGCCGGATCCGGTAGTCGTTGGTGAAGTTGGGCCCATGGCGCCCGGCCAACACGTCGGCCGTCTGGGCGTCAATGCTGTCGAGGTCCCTTGGATCGACCATGGCGCTGAAGCTGACCGAGCTCGGGATGAAGCTGGCGGGATCGACGCCGAAGAGATGGTAGTGCACGTCGTTCCAGTGCTCGATGCCAGTCCGCAGGTCGACGTCCCAGGTGCCCATGCCGCCGGCGGCCAGGGCCAGCTGCAGCCGCAGCTCGCTGTCCTGCAGCGCCAGCGTCGCCCGCTTCTGCTCGGTGACGTCGATGATGTAGCTGTCCAGGTACCGGCGACCTTCCTCCGACGCCTCGACGACCCATCCGGTCTCGCGCATCCAGCGCTCCTCCTTGGTCCGGGCGTGGGTGATGCGATACTCCATGCTGTAGGGTTCGCCGTGCTCCTTGCGCCGGCGCTCGGCCTCGAGATAGCCGGGCAGATCGTCCGGATGGATCAGCCCGTACCAGTCCGCGGTCTCCACGGCGCCGGCCAGCTCCATCGCATCGGCGCCGAAGATCTGCACGCCACCTTCGTCGTAGCCGAAGGGACCGGAGCCCGCGACGCCGCGGATGAAGATGATGCCGCGCAGATTCTCCACCAGCGACCGGAACCGGTTCTCGCTTTCCCTCAGGCGCTGGGCCGCCTCCCATTCCACGGTCACATTTCGGCCGGTGCCCCGGAAGCCGCGGAAGCGCCCCTGCGAATCGCGGATGGGGGTGCCGTTGACGCGAACGACGCGCTGTTGCCCGTGATCGTCGCACAGCGAGAAGGTAAAGCCACGAAAAGGCCGATGCGCGGCGACGGTGGCGTGATGCGCCTCCCAACCACCTTCGCTCAAGGCATCGCCACCAAACTCATCGCGTCGGCGGCCAATCACTCTGGCTTGAGCAATTCCGGCGCTCTCGGCAAAACTGTCCGAGAGCCAAGACACGCGCATCTGATCGTCTGTTTCCCACAGCCAGTCTGAGGACACGTTGGCAAAATCACGCAGGCGCGCTTCGCTCCGGCGCAGCGCCTTGGCGAACCGCATGCGGTGGAAGGCGAGGCTCGCGAACAGGCCGCTGGCCAGCACGGCGCCGGCCAGCGCCGGTAGGAGCCACGCCAGCTGTTCAAGACCAGGGCGGCGGGGCGGCCAGGCGATCTGGCCGACCACTTGCTCGTCGAATCCACGCAGGTCGATCTTGGCGAGGTCCGGGGTGACATCCCCCGCTGGCAGGAACGCCAGACTGGTCAGGTCGAAATCGCCCTCGATCTCCGTGAGGAAGGCCCGATCGAGACGTTTGCCCAACAGCAGCACATAGGGCGGTCCGTCAGGCAGCCGCAGCGAGGACCCTTCTTCCGGCTGGATCGTGGCGACGGCGGTCAGGATCAGGCCCCGAGGTCCAGCCACGACGGCCGGGGCCGGGGTCTGGCCGCTCTCGACACTGCGCCTGGCCGCCCTGATCGACTCCTGCAGCATCGGGCCGAAGGCGCGGCTGGCCGCGACGATGTCCACCTGGCCGTCGACTTGGCCGTATACCGGCGAGTTGGCCCCATCGAGGATCAGGCTCTGCTCATAGCCGAGAGAGGTGTCCAGGGTTGCGCCCACGTTCCGCGCAGCCCATTCGGTGTCGAACGTAAGCACCAAATGCTCGACCGCATCGTTCCAGTGAGCGTAGTCGTTGACATTGCTGTCCATGTGCCGCTGGAGATTTTTGAGGTTGGCCGAGACAATGAGCTGCTCGTGTTCGCGCTGGGTGGCGTCCTGGCGGACACTGCCAATGTAGACGGTGGCGGCGATCATCGACAGCGCGCCGGCAAAAAGGCCGGCCATTGCTGCCAGGCTTCGAAACTCCTTCTGGGCCGGGACACGCGCGTATTCGCCCGGCCCGGGCGACTGATCGCTGAGCGGCGTCGACATCGACGTCTTCACATTCGGCAATGGCTCGCTCCGAGCGTCCCCATATCGTGCGCCGACATCGTCGCCAGCGCAGCACCAGCCGTTCGGGACGCACGAAGCCCGCTACCTATAGGCGACCTTCCAATGCGTCACCATGTTCTAACCGTCACAGTCGCCGCACGGTCACCGTGACCGGGTCGCGGGAGGCAAGGCAGCCGGAGCGGCTGCCCGCGGTGCCGCGAGTGGCGCTCACCGCACGGAGGCGCTCAGTGGCCGAACTGCTTGACCCCGGCCAGAAGGCGGGCCGGATCGATCGCGATCAGCTTCGTGTTCTTGGGCGTGAAGCCCGGCTTGGGGAAGGCGGTGAAGTAGAATCTGCCCTTCGCGTCCCATGCATTGGAGCCGTAGAGATCGAGATTTTTCAGCGCCGGCTCGTGCACGTAGAGATTGACGATCGGCCTCGCCGCGCCCGATGTCAGATCGAACTCGAACAGCTGGCCGCGGCGCGCCAGGATATAGGCCTTCTTCTGGTCCGCGCGGACATGGAAGACCCAAGTATAGCCGTACTTCTCGTCCTGCTTCTGCCCGATGCTCCCCAGATAGGACCAGCTCGCCGGGGCCGCCTTGCGCTCGGTGTAGCGATAGACGTGGCCGACATTGTCCATCAGGTAGCAGGTACGCGGGCTGCCGAAGCACTGCGCGGCGTCGATCGCCCGCTGGTCGTGCAGGGCCCACGCCTTCTCCTCGCCGAAGCCGCTGACCGGGTCGTAATAGTGGACATGGTTGAAGATGGCCGGGCTGTAGGGCGAGCCGTACTTGGCGCCGCCGCCATTGCTGCCGGCGGTGAAGTAGAGCCGGCCGTTGCTGCCCGTCCACATCGCGCGACCGGCATAGACATAGGGACGCCCGTATTCCGGTCGTCCGAGCAGCGTTGTCGTGGCGCTGCCGACGTCATAGGCGTAGATGTCGCCGGTCGGGGTCGCCGCGCCATAGATCCGGTTGCGGCCGCGGTCGACGGCCAGGCTCAGCAGACCGCCATGCGCGGCGCCCACCCCGCCCGGCTCCGTGGCGCTCAGATCGCGAAACTTGCCGGTCGTCCAATCGTAGCCATACCAGTGAAAACCGCGCCGGCCGAGATAGCCCGAGTCCAGGAGCGAGTAATTGTCGTTGGCGACGTAGACGCCGGTGCCCAGCCATACGGGCTGGGTGTGGAACTTCTCGATCGGCTCGGCGGGCTGCCAGTTGCCTGCCGCCTGCGAGGCCGCCTTCGCGTCGCCGACGTAGCGCAGGGTGAGCCCCGGCTTGGTGGCGTCGCCACCGGCCGGGAGCAGCCGATAGAGGGCCGCGTTGTCGACATGGTTCATGCCCGCGACGTAGATGTCGCCGTTCGGCGCGCCGGCCGCACCCGACCAGCTCTGCACCGGCTGGAGCAGGTTCGGCGTGGTCGGCAAGGTCCAGTACCACAGCCCGGGCTTGCTGCCGGCCACCCTTTGCGCGGAGGGCGCCGCGGCCACGGCCGGGGTGACGACGAGACAGGCCAGGGCCAATCGTGTCAGCCTGCTCCTCGCCACTGCCAAGGCGCTTCGCCTGATGGGCGTGCCGATCAATTGCGTGCCGTGACGGTACATGTAATTGTTCCTTGTGAATTAATTCTGGCCATGGACGACAGCGGCTTCAATTGCGGAAATGTTGGACTTCCGGTCGAGCGTAACGAAGATCAACGAGGGCTACGGCCCCGGCAATGCGGTTGGCGACGCTCCAGGCGACTATATGGTATGCTCTGGCACGAGGCTGTGTGGCAATTGCCACGTCGACCATGATCTGCCTCGGCCTGCCGCGCCGCTGGTGACGCTCCAGATCGGGCGGTGCCGGCCCAGCGGAGACCACTTGCCGAACGCTGGCGGCTCCCCTTGGGGAAGGCTAACACCGGTTGTCGGCGCGGTGCGCGACCGGCCCCGCAACCGCTTGGGGAAAGCCACAATGCAGCCACTTCTGAGATGTGCCGCGGGCGCGGCGATCTTTCTCCTCGCCTGCGGCGGCACGGCCGCCATGGCCGAGGAGCATCCGCTCTGGCAGGTCTACGAGACCAGCATGAAGGGTGCGAAATACGTCGACCTGACGCACGCGTTCGGCCCGGACATTCCGGTCTGGCCCGGGTTCGGCCCGGCCAAGGTCAAGCCAGCGGTCGCCGGCGCCCGGATGGAGGGCTATGTCGAGGCCGGCCAGGAGTTCACCTACAAGGAGCACGGCTTCGTCGCCACCGCCTATGATCTGACCACCGACCAGTATGGCACGCAGCTCGACCCGCCGGCGCACTGGGACGAGTACGGCGCCACGATCAGCGACCTGCCACCGACCTTCGCGCTGCGCCCGCTGGTGGTGATCAACATCGCGGATAAGGTGGCCAAGGACGAGGGCTACCATTGCACGGTGGACGACATCAAGGCGTGGGAGGCCCGGCACGGCACCATCCCCGAGGGCTCGGTGGTGATGGTCCGCTCGGACTGGTACAAGCGCTGGAACGAGCGCGAGCGCTTCGCGCAGGCGCCGTTTCCGGGCATCACGCTGGATGCGCTGAAGTTCCTCCACCTCGAGCGCAAGATCCTGTTCCACGGCCACGAGGCGCTGGACACCGACACGACGCCGACGCTCGAGGGCGAGGCGTGGCTGATGCACAACCACTTCACGCAGGCGGAAGGTGTGGCCAATCTCGATCAGGTGCCGGAAGCCGGGGCGCTGATCTCGATCGGGTTCGCCAAGCCGGAGGGTGGCACGGGCGGCTACGCGCGGTTCGTGGCGATCGCCCCGCCGGACTGGCAGTATGGCGTGACGGTGGCGGAGGCGCCCGGTGCCCCGCTGCCCAAGCAGGCCAAGCCTCTGCGGCGCGGTGCCGACGGGGTGATGCGGCCTACCGGCGATTGAGGTCGGGACCGTGGTCGTGGCCTCGGCCGCGACCACGGCACTGGGGCCATGTTGCAACGCAATGACGGGCGGTTGACGGTGGAGGCGAGGTAAGGGTGCTCAGGTGGTGCAAGGACGCACTCGCTCGGGTATGGAGGGGTGCTGCGGCTGTGCCCGCCTTTCCAACCAGCCAGTGCCAGGACATGAAGCCGAAAACCCTACCGCTGCCGCGCGCGCGTGCTGGCGCCCTTGCCGCGAATGCCCGGCTGGTGATCATCGGCGGCCGCTTCGAGGGCGACAACGAGGACGTGTTCGAGGCGATGCGCGAGCTCAGCGGCGGGCGCATCGCCGTGCTGCCCACCGCCTCCGGCGATCCGGACGAGGTCGGCCGCGAGGCGCGCGATTCCTTCCGCGCCTACGGCATCACCTCCGAGGTCGTCCCGCTCGACAAGGACAATTTCCGCACCGCCGCCTTCGACCCGAAGCTGTTGGCCCAGCTCGAGCGGTTCGGGAGCTTCTACTTCACCGGCGGCGATCAGGCGGTGATCGTGCAGGCCCTGCTGCAGGGC
>JAPJRA010000166.1 GCA_030824835.1 Geminicoccaceae bacterium
TTTCCGGCCGGCGCACAATCTGGACAGCCTGCGCGACCTCACCGCGGTGCTGAGCCGCGTGGGCATGCGCCGGGCCGAGGGGCTGACCGAGTGGGTCGACGCGGCGCGCGACGGGAGATGAGCGATGATTCCTACCGATGACGGGCTCCTGGAACTGGCCGAGGCCTGGCGGCTCGCCGGCCGCAAGGTGGCGCTGGCCACCGTGGTCTCGACCTGGGGCTCCTCGCCGCGCCCGGCCGGCAGCATGCTGATCGTCGACGGCAAGGGCGAGATGGAAGGCTCGGTCTCGGGCGGCTGCATCGAGGGCGCGGTGATCCGCGAGGCCCTGGCCTGCATGGAGGGTGCCCCGCCCAAGCTGCTCGAGTTCGGCGTCTCCAACGAGCAGGCCTGGGACGTGGGCCTCGCCTGCGGCGGCCGGGTGCAGGTCTATGTCGAGGCGGTGACGTGAACAGCGAGCTGCTGCAGGCGCTGAACGAGGCCCGGGCCGACAAGCGCCGGGCCTGCGTGGTCCGCTACCTCGAGAACGGCGACGAGGCGCTGATCGTCGACGGCAAGGTCCGGCTCGGCGAGGTGCCCGAGGCCGTGGCTGCAGCCGTGGCCACGGCCGTGCGCCGCGACCAGTCGACCGCGGTCGAGGTCGACGGCCGGCGGGTGTTCATCCAGGTCTTCAACCCGCCCTTGCGCCTGATCGTCATCGGCGCCGTGCACATCGCGCAGGCGCTCGCGCCCATCGCGTCGCTCGCCGGCTACCATGTCGTCGTGGTCGACCCGCGCCGCGCCTTCGCGACCGACAACCGCTTCCCGGAGGTCATCGTCAACGGCGATTGGCCCGACGAGGCGATGGAGGCGCTGGCGCCGGACCGGCGGACCGCGATCGTGGCCCTGACCCACGACCCCAAGCTCGACGATCCGGGACTGGACGTGGCGCTGCGCAGCGAGGCGTTCTACATCGCGGCGCTGGGCAGCCGGCGCACCCATGCCGGGCGCCTGGAGCGGCTGGGCGCCTTGGGCCACGACGCGGCGACCCTCGCCCGCATCCACGGGCCGGCAGGCCTCGACATCGGGGCCGTGAGCCCGGCCGAGATCGCGGTCTCGATCATGGCCGAGATGACCCGGGCGCTACGCGTCCCGGCCTAGCTCCTTCAGGAGCGTGTAGCGGACATGGCCATATGGGAAGCCCCCGAGTTCGTTGATCTCGCGGTAGCCTTGGCGCCCGTAGAACGGGCGGGCCTGGAAGTCGAACGTGTCGAGGAGGACGAAGCCGCAGCCCCGGGCCGCGGCCTCCTCCTCCGCCGCCCGCAGCACGCGCGACCCCAGCCCGGCTCGGCGAAATCCCGGGGCTACCCAAAGCATCTCGACGAACAGGAAGCCCCGCGCCGTCTCGCCCACCAGCCCGGCAACCAGGCTGCCCTCCTGCTTGGCCCAGACGCCGATCCGCCGGAAATCCGCCGGGCCCATATAGGGGCAGTTGAAGTCGATCAGCCCCTGCGCGACCGTCTCGACATCCTGTGCGCTGGGTTCGGCCGTGATTTCCAGAGTCGGCGCGTCCCCGCTCATGGCGCGGGCTGCCCGAGGGCGATGGCGTGGATGCCGCCGCCGCCCTCGACGATCGGCAGCGCGTCGACCAGAACGATCTCGCGCCCGGGCCAGGCCGCCGCCATGACCCTGGTCGCGGCATTGTCGGCGGCGTCGCCGAAGCGCGGCATGATCACGGCGCCGTTGGCGAGATAGCAGCCCAGGTGCGAGAGCGGCAGCCGGCGCCCGTCGTGACGCTGGCGCGGCCTGGGCTGCGGGATGGTCAGCACTTCCAGCGCGCGGCCGCGTGCATCGGTGGCGGCGCGCAGGACGTCGAGATTCTCGGCGAGGCCCGTGAAGCTGGCGTCGGCGCGGTCGTCCGTGGCCAGCGCCATGACCACGCCGGGCCGGACGAAGCAGGCGACGTTCTCCACTTGGCCACCGGTCTCGTCGTCGACCAGCCCGGCCGGCAGCCAGATCACCGTGGTCACCCCGAGCTGGCGCATCAGCTCGGCTTCGATCTCCTCGCGGTGACGCCCGGGGTTGCGCTTCGTATCGAGCAGCGGGCCGGTGGCGGCGATGCAGGTCCCCTCGCCGTCGACCTGGATGGCCCCACCCTCCAGGACGAGGTCGCTGGAGAATCGCCGGGCCGCGACATGCTCGAGCATGCGTTGCGCCATCCTCGCATCCTGGGCATGCTCCGACTGCAGCTCGCCCCAGCCGTTGAACACCCAGGTCACGCCGCCGAGTCGGCCCGCCGCATCGAGCAGGAAGGCCGGGCCGCTGTCGCGGACCCAGCTGTCGTCGTGCGGCGTCGGCAGCACGGTGATGCCCGGTCCACAATAGAGCGAGGCCATCGCCACCAGCTCGGGGCGGACGATCATCGTCACCGGCTCGAACCGGGCGATGACCTGGGCAACCTCGGCATAGGCGCGTCGCGCCTCGTCGAGCTCCGCGCCCCACGACGACTCGCGGCACGGCCATGCCATCCAGCAGCGTGTATGTGCCGCCCAGTCCGGCGGCATCGAGAAGCCCTCGTCACGTGGTGTGCTCAAATGGAATCCTCATCTTCGCAACGGTGGAAGAGCCTGCGCCAAACCGACATGGGTAGCAATCGGCTATCGAGCAGCCCGGGCCCGCACCGGCGCTGGCCGCGGCGACGGCACTGACCTATGTTCCGGGCCTAACCGCCGCTCATCGGGGATAGCACCATGTCCACCACCGTTGCCCAACGCCTAGCCGAGCTCGGGATCGAACTGCCAACGCCGGCGGCGCCCGTGGCCAACTATGTGCCGGCGCGACTCAGTGGCAATCTACTGGTGGTCTCGGGGCAGTTGCCGATGGAGAGTGGCGCGGTCCGCTACAAAGGGAAGCTCGGCGGCGAGGTCAGCCTGGAGGACGGGGTGGCGGCCGCGCGGCTGTGCGCCATCAACATCCTGGCGCAGGTCAGGCTCGCCTGCGGCGATCTCGACCGCATCGCTGCCTGCCTGCGGCTCGGCGGCTTCATCGCCTGCACGGCAGATTTCGTGGACCATCCCAAGGTCGTCAATGGCGCCTCCGACCTGATGGTGGCGGTGCTGGGCGATGCCGGACGCCACGCGCGGGCGGCCGTCGGCGTGCCCAGCCTGCCGCTGGATGCGGCGGTCGAGGTCGAGGCCATTTTCGAGCTGCGCTAGGCGGCGCCGTCCTTGCCCACCGGTGCGATGCAGATCCGCACGGTCAGCGACATCGCCGCCATCGATGCCGAGGCGTGGGATCGGCTGATTCCCGCCGACAATCCGTTCCTGCGCCATGCGTTCCTGGCCGCCATGGAATCCAGCGGGTCGGTCGGCGAACAGACCGGCTGGCAGCCGTTCCACCTGATCGTGGAGCGGGGCGGGAGACTGGCCGGTGCCGTGCCGCTCTACGTCAAGAGCCACTCCTACGGCGAGTATGTGTTCGACCATGGCTGGGCGGAGGGCTATCGCCGGGCCGGTGGCCAGTACTACCCCAAGCTCCTGGCGGCGGTCCCGTTCACGCCGGTGCCGGGGCCGCGCCTGCTGGCGGCCGACGAGCAGGTGCTGGCGGGGCTGGTCCACGGGCTGCAGGAGGTCGTGCGCCAACTCCACCTGTCCTCCCTGCACGTCACCTTCTGCACGGCGGACGAGGCGCAGGCGCTGGCGGCGGCGGGCTTCCTCGTGCGCCGCGGCATCCAGTTCCACTGGCAGAACGACGGCTATCCAAGCTTCGAGGCCTGGATGGAGCGGCTGAAGAGCGCGAAGCGGAAGATGGTGCGCAAGGAGCGCGCGCAGGTCGCCGCCGCCGGCGTCACCATCGAGGCCGTGCATGGCGAGGGCGTCGATGCCGCCCTGCTCGACGAGTTCTTCCCGTTCTACCTCGCCACCGTCGACAAGCGCTGGGGCAACGCCTATCTGAGCCGCGATTTCTTCCGCAGCCTCGGCCGCGACCTCAAGGACAGCGTCGTCCTGATGGTGGCGCGGCACGAGGGGCGGATGGTGGGGGCCGCGCTCAACCTGCGCGGCACCGACACCCTCTATGGCCGCCAGTGGGGCTGCCTCGAGGAGTTCAAGTTCCTGCATTTCGAGGCCTGCTACTATCAGGCGATCGAGTTCGCCATCCAGCACGGGCTGCGGCGCGTGGAAGCCGGCGCCCAGGGCATTCACAAGCTGCACCGCGGCTATGCGCCGGTCTGGACCCACAGCGCCCATCTGATCCCCGATCCCGCCTTCCGCGCCGCCGTCGCCCGCTTCCTGGCCAACGAGGGCCGCGGGCAGGAGGACGAGATGGCGGAGATGCGGACGATCCTGCCCTATCGGGAGGAGGGCTGAACGCCCCCTCAGACCATCCCGCCATTGGCCCGCAGCGTCTGGCCGTTGATCCAGCCGCCATCGGGCCCGACCAGGAAGGCCACGGCCGCTGCGACGTCGTCGGGCGTGCCGAGCCGCTGCAGCGGGTTCATCCCGGCCATGCGCTTGATCAGCTCCGATGACTTGCCGCGCAGGAACAGGTCGGTCGCCACCGGCCCCGGCGCCACGGCGTTCACCCTGATGCTGCGGCCACCCAGCTCCTTGGCGAGGATGCCGGTCAGCGCCTCGACGGCCGCCTTGGTGGCGGCGTAGACGCCGTAGCTATCCAGCTTCAGCCCGACCACGCTGGTCGAGAGGTTGACGATGCGGCCGCCGTCGCGCAGCCGCCGGGAGGCCTCGCGCAGCGTGTTGAACGTGCCCTTCAAGTTGACCGCGACCTGCCGGTCGAACATGGCGTCGTCGCTGTCCGCAATGGGACCCAACAGCATGATGCCGGCATTGTTGACCAGCACGTCGATCCCGCCGAATGCGGCCTCGGCCACATCGAACAGGCGTCCGACGGCCTGCGGGTCGCTCACGTCCGCCCTGGCGGTCATGGCGCGGCCGCCTGCCGCCTCGATCCCGCGCACCACGGCCTCGGCGGGCGCCGGGTCGCCGGCATGGTTGACGACAACCGTGAACCCGTCACGGGCCAGCCGTGCCGCCACCGTCGCGCCGATGCCGCGCGAGGCCCCGGTGACGAGCGCGATCCTGCTGTCTGCCTCGGTCATTCCCATTCTCCTTGCCCGGCACGGGACATCCGCTGCCGGCAACAGCAAGATGGATCTGGTCAAGGCTCGGATAATCCTCGAGGGTTCAGCATCACCATCCGGGGAGCACGAACAATATGGACAGGTTCGATGCCATGCGGGTGTTCAGCCGGGTGGTCGAGCGGCGCAGCTTCACGCTTGCCGCCCAGGATCTGGGCCTGCCGCGCTCGACGGTGACCGATGTGGTGAAGCGACTCGAGATGCGGCTGGGCGTGCGGTTGCTGGAGCGGACGACACGCCATGTCGGCCCGACGCCGGACGGCCTCGTGTTTCACCAGCGCTGCCTGGCGCTGGTCGCCGACGTCGAGGATGCGGAAGCGGCGTTCAGCGGGGCCAAGCCCAGGGGGAGGCTGCGCGTGGACGTCCATGGCACGCTGGCGCGTCATTTCGTGCTGCCGGGGCTGCCGGCCTTTCTCGACGCCTATCCCGAGCTCGAGCTCCACTTGAGCGAGGGCGACCGGCTGGTCGATCTGGTCCGCGAGGGGATCGACTGCGTGCTGCGGGTGGGCCATCTCCAGGACAGCGACATGGTCGCGCGCCGGGTGGCGATGCTGGAGGAAGTGACCTGCGCCGCCCCGTCCTATCTCGCCCGCTTCGGCGAGCCGACCCGTCTCGACCAGCTCGACGGCCACCGCATGGTGGGCTTCCATTCCAGTGCCACCGGCGCCTCGCTGCCGCTCGAGTTCACGGTCGACGGCACGCTGCGCACGCTCGCCATCCCGGCCACGGTGACGGTCAACGCGGCGGAGAGTCTGGTCGCCGCTGCCCGGCTCGGCCTGGGGTTGATCCAGGCGCCGCGCTACCATCTGGAGCACGACTTCGAGCGCGGCACGCTGACCCCCGTCCTCGGCGGCTTCGCACCGGCACCGAGCCCGGTATCGCTGCTCCACCCCCGTAACCGGCAGCTGTCCCCGCGCGTCCGCGTGTTCATGGACTGGATCCTCCGCAGGTTCGAGGCCACGCGCAGCAAGCCGCTGTCGTGAGCCTGTCATTCAGGCCACCTACGATCGGGCGGTAACATGCGGGGAACGAACCTGTGAGCAGCCGCAAGCAGACCCGGCCACGGCCAACCTCGCGCCATGGTGCCGCCGACAGCTTCAAGGCAGTGCTGTCGCGACGGCAGTTCATCGAGGGCAGCGCCTCGGCGGCGCTGGCCGGCGGGCTGGCGGCGGCCGGGCTCGCGCCGTCCGGACCGGCGCGCGCCGGGGAGGTCTCGACCCTCACCTTCACCGAGCTCGCCCGGGCGCGTGATCCGCACGACCATTGGCCGGAAGGCTATCGGCGGCAGGTCCTGGTGCGCTGGGGCGATCCCGTTCTGCCGGGTGCGGTCGGCCCGTTCGATCCGGAGGCCCTGACCGCCACCGAGCAGGCGCAGCGATTCGGTTACAACAACGACTTCACCACCTTCCTGCCGCTGCCCTGGGGCAGCAACGCCGCCGACCATGGCCTGCTGGTGGTCAGCCACGAATATGCGACTCCCTACCTGATGTGGCCGGGTCTGACCGCCGACGACTATCGCGAGCGGATGAGCGAGGAGCAGATCCGCGTGATCAAGGCGGCCCTCGGCCTGTCCGTCCTGGAGGTGCGGCGTGGCGATGCGGCCTGGGAGATCGTGCCGGACAGCGGCTATGCGCGGCGGATCACGCTGGACACGCCGATCCGCATTGCCGGGCCATGTGCCGGCCACGCGCGGATGCGCACCAAGGCCGACCCGGCCGGGACCAGGGTCCTGGGGACGATGACCAATTGCAACGGCGGCGTCACCCCATGGGGTACCATCCTCTCGGGCGAGGAAGGCTGCATGGACTACTTCGCCGGCGACTACACGACGCTACCGGAGCAGCCGATCGTCGAGCGGCAGGGTTGGGACGAGGAGGACAATGACGAGTACGCACTTGCCCGCGTCGACCCGCGCTTCGACTTCGCGGCCGAGCCCAACGAGTGGAACCGGTTCGACTGGGTCGTCGAGATCGACCCGTTCGACTCGGCCGCGACACCGGTCAAGCGCACGGCCCTCGGCCGCTTCACGCACGAGGGTGCCCAGGTCGTGCTGAACCATGACGGCCGGGTCGTCGTCCTGATGGGTGACGACGACGATTTCGAG
>JAPJRA010000167.1 GCA_030824835.1 Geminicoccaceae bacterium
GCCCTTCATCGCCGCGCTGGCCGATGGCCTGCGCCGGCCCGGGACGGCCGCGTGGGAACGCCTCGGCCAGGTCTGGTGGCAATCCCGCCACGCATGCTCGCGCGAGTGACGGAGCCAATCTATCAACCTTTAGGGGAATTTCGCCGTTTTGCGGCCACCCAGTGTTTTCCACAGTTCTCGGGATAACGGCGAGGATGTTCTTGTGGACGCCGGCCGGCTCGCGAGGGCCAAGTGCCCGCTTTGGCGCACGAAGTGAGGTCCGTGCCCGCCCGTGCGCCGGGAGCGGCCGCCGACCGACCGCCAACTCCACCGGAGCCGGCGGGCGGTCCGGCCGCACGACGTGCGGCCGGTTTGTCAAGCCGCTGCGGCTGGGATCTCGTCCGTCCAGACGCGGAAGCCGGCCAGCAGGTTGGGGCCGAACGTATGGGTGATCGGCACGTCGGAAGCGTCACGGCCGCGACCGATCAGGATCCGGCCCATGCGCGGCTCGTTGTTGCGCGGGTCGAAGGTGTGCCAGCGGCCGCCAAGATAGACCTCGATCCAGGCGGCGAAATCCATCGGCCCGAACGGCGGGGTCTGGCCGATGTCGCTGAGATAGCCCGTGCAGTAGCGGGCCGGGATGTTCATGCAGCGGCAGAACGCCAACGCCAGGTGGGCGTAGTCGCGGCAGACGCCGACCTTCTCGGCATAGCCTTCGGCCGCGGTCCGCGTCGGCCGCGAATGCTCGTAGCCGAAGGTGATGTGGTTGTGCACGAAGTCGCAGATCGCCTGGACGCGACCCCAGCCCGTGGGCCCGTTGCCGAACAGCTGCCAGGCCGTCTCGGACAGCCGGTCCGTCTCGCAGTAGCGGCTGCCCAGCAGATAGGTCAGGGTCTCGCCGGGCAGGTACTCCACCGGAATCTGCTCGGCGGCATAGTTCTGTGGGTCCGCCAGGCCCTTGTCCCGGATCACGGCATCGGCCCACAAGCGCAGCCGCCCTGGCGGGGCAACCAGGCGGGTGCACCAGTTGCCGAAGCCGTCGCGGTAGGCCTCGACCTCGAGCGCCGGGTCGGTGTGCAGGATGTCCGGCGTCTCGAGGTCGGGCACGCGTGAGTAGTGCACGTTGAGCATCAAGATCATCGGTGTCGGCTGCGGACACTCGTAGATCAGCTCGTAGCCGACGCGGATACGCATCAAGTTCCTCCGTGGCCCCCATCGGGGCGCGATATCGCCCGCCGCCGTTCGGCGGGCGCAGATCTGGCGAACGCCCACACCTCAAGCCGTGGCCGTATCCTCGGCATCGATCGCGCGCAGATTGACCGCCCGCAGCCGTCCATCAGGTCCCGGAGCCGTGTCGTATTCGACCAGCGCACCCGGCCGGAGCCCATCGATGGCCCCGTCACGCCCGATGCGGACGCTGGTCGAGCCATCATCCGGGGCGATGAATCCGTACCTCATGATGGCGTGAAACCACTTCACCGCGCCTCGAGCCATGGCCGATCCCCCAACGATCGATGCCGCGCGCCCGCCGAGCGGCGGTGGCCCAGCGGATTTCCGCGGATATCTTTCTTATGGGGCAGATCACCCGCACACTCAACGCATGGATTCGGGCTTGCGGCTCCAGCGTCGGGCAAACCTGGAATCCGAGGCGGTCCCGCCCCAGCTATGGTCCTGTGGCGCGAGGAGCGCAATCGAGGAGCGGGGCGATGGCGCGCGATCTGCGGAACTTGATGTGGGCGGAAGCCCTTCAGCTGCTCGATCAGGCCGAGCGGGTGCATCGTCAGGCATTTCGGCCCGGCTCTGGCAAGCGGACCGCCTGCTGGGAACCGCCCGTCGACGTCTTCGAGACCGATGGCGCCTTGTGGATCCAGGTGGCACTGCCCGGCGTCCGTCCCGACCAGCTCGAAGTGCGGATCGACGGGACGTCGCTGGTCGTGGCGGGCGAGCGTACCTTGCCGACCCCGCGCGGCGCCGGCGTCATCCGACGGCTGGAAATGCCCTACGGCGGATTCGAGCGGCGGATATCGCTGCCGGCGGGGCACTACGAGCTGTCCGGGCGCGATCTGGCCCATGGCTGCCTGACGCTGACCCTACGCAAGCTCGGTTGAGCAGGAGATCACGCATGGCCGACGAGCTCAACCTCGCCGAAACGAACGAACCCGCGAAGCTGCCGCCGGACGTCGTGCCGTTGGTGCCGGTGCGCAATCTCGTGCTGTTTCCGGGCACCGTGGTGCCGGTGACGATGGCCCGGCCGCGCTCCATCGCCGCCGCCCAGGCTGGCGTGCGGGCGGAGCAGCCGATCGGCGTCGTCCTGCAGCGGGAGGCCGGCGTCGAGGACCCAACGGGTCTCGACCTGCACCGGATCGGGACCACCGCCAACGTGCTGCGCTACGTCACCGCGCCGGACGGCAACCATCATCTGATCTGCCAGGGCCAGCAGCGTTTCAAGGTCCTGGAATTCGTCGGCGGCTATCCGTTCCTGGCCGCCCGCATCGAGCTGATCGACGAGCCCGAAGGCCGCGACACCGAGATCGAGGCGCGGTTCATGCTGCTGCGCGAGCGGGGGCTCGAGGCGGTGGAGCTGCTGCCGCAGGCGCCGCGCGAGCTCGCCGACACGATCCGCGGCATCGGCTCGGCGGCCCAGCTCGCCGACATGATGGCCAGCACCATGGACATCGAGCCGGCCGAGAAGCAGGAGGTGCTGGAGACGGTCGACCTGGTCCGCCGCCTCGACCGGGTGCTCGAGTTCCTCAACCAGCGCCTGAGCGTGCTGCGCCTGTCGCGCGAGCTCGGCGAGGCCACCCGCGGCACCCTGGAGAAGCGCCAGCGTGAGCATCTGCTGCGCGAGCAGCTGGCGACGATCAGGAAGGAGCTGGGCGAGGACGAGGGCACGGCAGCCGAGGTCGAGGACCTGAAGAAGGCGATCGCCGAGGCCGGCATGCCCGAGGAGGTGCTGCAGCAGGCGAACAAGGAGCTGCGCCGGCTGGAGCGGATGCCCGAGGCCGCGGCCGAGCACGGCATGCTGCGCGGCTATCTGGACACGCTGATCGAGCTGCCGTGGAACAAGGAGACCGAGGACCGGATCGACGTCGCCGAGGCGCAGCGCGTGCTCGACGAGGACCACTACAACCTCGCCAAGATCAAGAAGCGGATCATCGAGTATCTGGCCGTGCGCAAGCTGGCGCCCGAGGGCCGGAGCCCGATCCTGTGCTTCGTGGGCCCGCCCGGCGTCGGCAAGACCAGCCTCGGCCAGAGCATCGCCCGGGCCATGGGGCGCAAGTTCGCCCGGGTCTCGCTGGGCGGCGTGCACGACGAGAGCGAGTTCCGCGGCCACCGGCGCACCTATGTGGGAGCATTGCCCGGCAACATCATCCAGGCGATCCGCAAGGTCGGGGTCAGGAACCCGGTCATGATGCTGGACGAGATGGACAAGCTGGGCACGGGCTTCCACGGCGACCCGTCGGCGGCGCTGCTCGAGGTGCTCGATCCCGAGCAGAACTCGACCTTCCGCGACGCCTACCTCGCCGTGCCGTTCGACCTCAGCCACGTGCTGTTCATCGGCACCGCCAACATGCTGGACACGATCCCCGGCCCCTTGCGCGACCGGATGGAGGTGATCGAGCTGCCGTCCTACACCGAGGACGAAAAGGTCGGCATCGCCCGGCGCTATCTCGTGGCCCGGCAGCTCAAGGCCACGGGCTTGACGCCCGAGCAGGTCGAGGTCACCGACGACGCGCTGCATCATCTGGTCCGCGACTACACGCGCGAGGCTGGCGTGCGCAACCTGGAGCGGACGGTCGGTGCCGTCCTGCGCTCGGCCGCGGTACGCGTCGCCGCGGGCCATGCGGAGAGGATCGTGATCGACACCGGCGACCTCGAGGCGATCCTCGGCGGGCGCCGATTCGAGAGTGAGATCGCCGAGCGGACCAGCGTCTCCGGTGTCGCCACCGGCCTCGCCTGGACCCCGGTCGGCGGCGACATCCTGTTCATCGAAGCCACTCGCATCCCCGGCAAGGGCAGCCTGATCCTGACCGGTCAGCTGGGCGACGTGATGCGGGAGAGTGCCACGGCGGCGCTGAGCCTGGTCAAGTCGCGGGCGGCCGATCTTGGCATCGACGAGAAGCTGTTCGAGCGGTCGGACATCCACGTCCACGTCCCGGCCGGTGCGATCCCCAAGGACGGCCCATCGGCAGGGGTGGCGATGTTCACGGCCCTGGCCTCGCTGATGACCAACCGCAAGGTCCGTGCCGACGTCGCCATGACCGGCGAGATCAGCCTGCGCGGCTTGGTGCTGCCCGTAGGCGGGATCAAGGAGAAGGTGGTAGCGGCGCACGCGGCCGGCATCAAGCGGGTGCTGCTTCCGGCAAGGAACCGCCGCGACTACGAGGAGATCCCCGAGGGTGCCCGCCAGGGCCTGGAGTTCGTCTGGTGCGAGCGCGTCGACGACGCGCTGGCCGGCGCCCTGGAGGAATGCACACCAGCCCGGGCGCCGGCTGCCGCCTGAGCTCGCCTCACCCGGCGTGGCGTAACGCCTACGGCGCCGTTCCGCCGCGGTCGGCGCCCCGGACCCAGGTTCGCATGAGGTCGTAGCCGATCGCCAGGATCATGGGGCCGACGAACAGACCGATGATGCCATGGACGATCGTGCCGCCGATCACGCCCAGAAAGATCACCAGCATCGGCACGGGCAGCCCATGTGCCATGACGATCGGCTTCAGCACATTGTCGAGCAAGGTCATCGGCACCATCCACAGCGTGAACAGCAGCGCGGTCAGGCTATCTAGGGTGGACCAAGCGTAGATCAGCGTGCCGAGAACGACGAGGCCGGGCCCGATCTGGATGATGGACAGCGCCGTGCAGAGGAGTGTCCAGACCCCGGCGAACGGGATGCCGGCGACGAGGAAGCCCACGCCCAGCAACAGGGCCTGCAGAACGGCGATGCCCACGACACCGCGGGCGACATTGCGAATCGTGGCCGTGGCAAGGTCGATGAACTCGATGCTCCGATACGGCGCCAGCCGATGTACCAGCCGTTCGAAACTGAGAGCGATCTTGTCGGCCTGCGGCAGCATGATCCCGGCGATGACCATGGCGGCGACGAACTGCAGCAGACCAAATCCGGCCCCGGCGGCGAGCTTGGCCAGTCCCTCGGCAATGGCCTTCAGCTGTGGGGCGAAGCGGGTGGCGACCGCTTCGAGATCGTCGGTGGCGTCGGCCCAGACGGCGGCGATGTCGGATCCGATCCAGGGCCACGCCCTGACCCCTGGCGGTAACGGCGGCAGCTCGAAAGCACCGGCTCGAACATCTCTAGCGAAGCTGTCCGCGCTGCTCACGAGACTGGCCACAAGGACGCTTACCGGCCCAACAATCACAGCGATCCCGAACAGGGTCAGGACGATGGCGGCGAGCCAACCGCGTCCGCCGCACCGGTGCTTGAGCCACTGGAACAAGGGCCCGAGCGCGACGGCAAGGATCGCTCCCCAAACCACCATGGTGGCAAACGGGCGTAGCAGGGTGAAGCACCATGCGGCGACAAGACCGAGCACGGCCAGCCTGATCGCGAGATCTACGATCTGGGTGCCGGTCTGGTCGCCAGCTGGATAGGGCTGCATGTCCACCGGCTCGACTGCTGGATGACGGCCCACGCTGCCACAGGTTTGCTTTCGGAAGGCTGGCTTGGCAAGGACGAATTGCTGGAGACGGCGCCGCCATGGGGCAGATTAGTGCAAGGACGTCAGTCGCATCGACATGGCCGTATCGAACCAACAGTCAATCACAGCGGTTATTGCCGCGCTAGAATTCGGTCCGTCGCAGCAAATAGTCGAGGCCGCCAATACGATACCAGCGGTAACCATAAGGCTCGAGAACTAGGTGGTGGCGGCGACGGTCGTCGGCCTCGCTATGCTCTTCGGCAAACAGGTTGGCCAGATCGCAACCGCGGCCGTCATCGTCGAGCTGGACAACGATCTCTACGGGCTCGCCGGCGAAGTTATGGACGACGAGCACGCCGTTGTTGCGCCAGTCGTAGCGCAGTACCAGGACCGACTTGCTGTCCGACGGCAGCACCGTGCAAGCACCCCATCCGATTTCAGGCACCTCGCCGCGCATGCGGATGATGCGCTCGAGCCAGTTCAGCAGCGAGTTGGGGTCGCGTCGCTGTGCCGCCACGTTGATCTGCTCATATCCGTAGGGGCCTGAGCTGATGACCGGCAGCACCGGCTTGCGCGCGGTGGTGAAACCGCCATTCGGCTCGGTGGACCACTGCATCGGCGTCCGCGCGCAGTTACGTTCCGGCAGGCTGAGATCGTCGCCCATGCCGATTTCGTCGCCGTAACCGAGCACGGGTGTGCCTGGCAGGCTGAACAGCAGGCTGTAGGCGAGTTCCAGCCGGCGTCGGTCGTTGCGCAGCATGGGCGCCAGTCGACGCCGGATGCCGCGGTCATAGAGCTGCATCTCGGGCTCGGGGCCCATGGCCGCGAACACCGCGGCCCGCTGCTCGTCGCTGAGGCGGCCCAGATCGAGCTCGTCGTGGTTGCGCAGGAACATGCCCCACTGCGCCGTGGCCGGCAGCTCGCGTGTCTCGTTCACAGCCGTGATCAGCGGCCCGGTGTCGCCGGTGGCGAAGGCATAGAACAGGTGCTGGTTGACGGGAAAGTTGAACATCATGTGGATACGGTCGCCGTCGTCGCCGAAATACTTGATGCTCTCTTTCGGTGGCACGTTGGCCTCGGCCAGCATGATCGCGTTGCCCTGCCGCCATTGCAGGAACTCGCGGAAGAAGCGCAGCATGTCGTAGTTCTCGGCAGCCTTCTTGATGCCGGCACCTTCCTCGGCGATGACGAACGGCATGGCGTCGACGCGGAAGCCGGAGACCCCGAGTTGCAGCCAGAACCCCATGATCTTCAAGATCTCCGCCTGCACGGCGGGATTGGCGGTGTTGAGGTCGGGCTGAAAATCATAGAAGCGATGGAAGTAATAAGCTTGCGCTTGTTTGTCGTAGGTCCACGTCGTTGTCTGCACGCCGGGGAACACCATGCCCTCGTCGGCGTTCTCGGGCTTCTCCTTGGACCATAGGTACCAGTCGCGATAGGGCGAGTTGGCGTCGCGTCGGGCCGCCTTGAACCAGGGATGCCGATTGGAGGTGTGGTTGACGACGAGATCGATGATGACGCGCATGCCGCGCTGCGCTGCGGCACGGGTGAACTCGACGAAATCGCCCAGCGTGCCATAACGCGGGTCGACGGCATAATAA
>JAPJRA010000168.1 GCA_030824835.1 Geminicoccaceae bacterium
ATAGAACGCGGGCGCTCCGGGTGCGGCCCGGGCCCAGCCGTCGCGGATCATGGCCGCCCCGAGATCGAGCCGCGGGCCGAACAGGTCGCGGCCGGCCACCGTGCAGATGCCGAACAGCGCACCCGCCCGCGCCGCCACGATCTCGCAGTGGACGAAGCCCTTGACCATATAGTCCAGCGCCAGCACCGAGCGCGCGGCACAGAGCGGCGGCCGGACGGCGAAGCGGCAGGTCGTCGGCTGATCGGCCGGCAGCACGGCCCCGTAGAGCCAGACCTTCTCGCCGCCGACATGCAGCGAGCCGTCCGTCTGCACGGTGGCCAGCCCTTCGAGGAGCCGAGGGGCGGCGGCCACCGCGTGTGCGGCCACAATCGCGGCAAGACTGAGCCAAAGCAGCCGCAGGCATGTCTTGTCTCGACGAGCAGCCGATGGCCGACATCTACTGTCCATCTATTTTCACTTTTCGATGGCATGCGTCGACCGAGATGTTCTCGTTGCGCAATTCGCTCAAGGTCCCTGGACACCCATAAGTTTGCATGACACAATAAAGAGATAATAATCGTCGATGGCAACGACCGGTCGTCGAGGGGAGGCCACAGTGCCGTGAGCGGGACTCGGGTTCTCGTGAAGCTCGCCGGGCGGGCACAGGCCGGGCTTACCCTTCGCACCAGTTTCCGCGCGGCCGACCTCGGTATGGTCGGCGCGGCACCGGTGGGCGTCACTGTGACCCTGCGCCATCTGTTCGATGCGCCGAGCAGGGCCGCCGGCATGCCGGCGGCGGAGCCGGCTGCCTGGTATGTGGCCGAGGCTGCCGACGCCGCCTTCGGCGCCGACAGCGCCCATCCCTGGGATATAGCACACCTCGCGCTGCGCCAGGGCCTGGGTCTGGGGGAGGCGCAGCTTCTTGCTGCCGAGCCGGACCTCGAGCAGGCATGGCTGTGGTCGCAGCCGTCGGCCACGGGGCCCATCGGCCGGGAGCTCACGGGCGCCGACAGGTGTGCGCCGGAGGGGCAGAAGGGTGCGCCTTTCGACCAGGGTCCCGGCTTCGGCTGGCACCTGGACCAGCCATACGCCGGCCTCCGGGCTGCCCGCGACGCCGTCGGCGGGGCTGCCGGCAACATCACGATCGTGCATCTAGACACGGGCTACGACCCGACGCACGCGGCCCTGCCGACCGGCCTGGACCGGGAGCGGCAGCGGAACTTCGTCGAGGGCGACCGCCCCAACGATGCCACCGACACCACACCAGCAAGCGGCCTATTGACCAATCGCAGGCACGGGACCGGCACGCTCGGCATCCTGGCTGGCGCCGATGTCGCCGGGCTGGTGTCGGTCGATCCGATCCCGGCGGATTTCGGCCAGCTTGGCGGATGTCCGGCGGCGCGCGTCGTGCCGGTGCGGATCGCCAACTCGGTCGTGCATTTCTGGACCAGCTCCGTCGCCCAGGGAATCGACTACGCGCGCGAGATCGGTGCCGACGTGATCTCGATGAGCATGGGCGGGCTGCCCTCGGCCAGCTGGGCGGATGCGGTCAACCAGGCCTACGAGGCCGGGGTGGTGATCGTCTGCGCCGCCGGCAACAGCTACGGCGGGCTACCGACCAGCCTCATCGTCTACCCGGCCCGCTTCGACCGGGTGATAGCCGCCTGCGGGGTCATGGCCGACAACCACCCCTATCACGGCCTCGGCGGGCCGATGGAGGGCAATGTCGGGCCGCCCAGCAAGATGCCGACGGCAATGGCGGCCTACACGCCCAACATCCCCTGGCTGAAGCTGGGCTGTACCAGCGTGGTCGACATGGACGGCGCCGGCACGTCCTCCGCCACGCAGCAGATCGCCGCCGCCGCGGCCCTGTGGCTAGCGCAGCACGGCGCCGGCTATCCGCGCGGCTGGCAGCGCGTCGAGGCCGTGCGGGCGGCCCTGTTCCGCTCCGCCGACCGGTTGGGTCAGGACGGCGTCGCACCCGATCCGAACTTCGGTCGTGGCCTGCTGCGAGCCCGGGGAGCCCTGGACACCGTGCCGGACGTGGCATCGCTGGTGCGGACCCCGGCCGACGGTGCCGACTTCGCCTTCCTCCATCTGCTGACCGGCGCCTTCGGCGCCACCGCAGCCGAGCCGCGGCAGCAGGCGATGTTCGAGCTCGAGCTGGCGCAGCTCGCCCTGAGCTCGCGCGGCGCCCGTGAGGCGGTGCCCGATCCGGGCCTGCCGCCGGCACAGATCCCGCTGGCGGCGCGGCGGCGGCTGCTGGAGGCCATCCTCGACGAGCGCACCTGCTCGCAGGCGCTGCAGGCGCATCTGCAGCGCTTGCTGGGCAGCACCGGCAGCAGCGCTGCCGCAGGCGACGCCACCCCACCCCGCACGGGGGCTGACGTCCCGCGGCAAGTCGCGCAGTTCCCCCCGTCGCGGCGACGGCTGCAGGTGTTCGCGACTGACCCCGGGGACAGCGCCAGGCTAGGTACCGCCGCCATCAACCGGGCCACCATCGAGGTGCCGTGGGAGAAGCTGGAACCGGGGCCCATCGGCGAGTACGTGGAGGTCATCGACGTCGACCCGGCGAGCAACGCCGCCTATGAGCCGGTCGACCTCGGGCATGCCTACATCCTATCGCAGGACGGGCTGGCGCCCAACGAAGGCAATCCACAGTTCCATCAGCAGATGGTCTACGCGGTGGCGATGCGGACCATACGCAATTTCGAGCTGGCCCTGGGGCGCCGGGTGTTGTGGGCGGAGCGGCGGCTGAGTGGCCGGGGCCGGCGTTTCGTGCCGGCCCCCGAGGGTGGCTACGTTCAGCGCCTGCGCATCTATCCACATGGCCTGCGCGAGCGGAACGCCTATTACAGCCCCGACCGCGTCGCCCTGTTGTTCGGCTATTTCGACGCGGCTGGCCCGGGCGCCGGCGCACGCACGGTCTTCAACTGCCTGTCGCACGACGTCGTGGCGCACGAGACGACGCACGCGCTGCTGGACGGGCTGAACCGGCGCTTCCAGGAGCCGACCAACGTCGATGTGCTGGCCTTCCACGAGGCGTTCGCGGACATCGTGGCGATCTTCCAGCACTTCACCTTCCCCGAGCTGCTGCGCCACCAGATCGGAGAGCTGCGCGGCAACCTCACGCAGGAATCCATCCTCTCGGATCTGGCCCGCCAGTTCGGCCAGTCGCTGCACAATGGGCGTGCTTTGCGCCGAGCGCTCGACCCGGCGCTGCGGCGGCCGCCGGAATCCCCCGCGGCCGGCGACCCGCCGCTCACGACCTACACCGATACGACCGCGCCGCACGAGCGGGGTGCGATCCTGGTGGCTGCTGTCTACGACGCCTTCGTCGCGATCTACACGGCAGCCTCCGCCGATCTCTTCCGGCTGGCGACGGGAGGCAGCGGGATACTCAGGCCGGGTGCCATCCACCCGGACCTGGTCGAGCGGCTGGCCCAGACCGCCGTGAACACGGCCCAGCATGTCCTGACCACCTGCATCCGCGCCATCGATTACATGCCGCCCGTGGACCCGTCCTTCGGCGACTATCTGCGCGCGCTGGTGACCGCCGACATGGATCTCGCCCGGGACAAAGGCGCCGGATACCGGGTGGCGTTCGCGGAGGCATTCGCCGCGCGCGGGATCTATCCTCAGAACGTGCGCAGCGCCGGGCCCGAGAGCCTGTGCTGGAAGGCGCCGGCCGGGCCGGTGCAATCCAAGAGCCTCAACGAGTTCATCCGTACGCTCGATCTCGCGGCCTACATCGAGAACGACCGTCGCCGCGCCTTTGCGGCAGCCAAGGACAACGCCCGCCGCCTGCACGACTGGATGGAGACGAACCTGGACGAGGCCATGGCCCGCGACCTCGGTCTCGACTTCAGCCGTGACGCCGACGGCCGGCGCAGGCCGTTCGAGGTCCACTCCGTCCGCCCGGCGCAGCGCAGCACGGCCGACGGTGAAACGCGCGTCGACATTGTCGCCGTGATCACGCAGCGGCGCGACGCGCCCTTGGACCTGGCGCAGCCGGCCCTCGGCAGCTTCCCGTTCCGCGGTGGCTGCACGCTGCTGCTCGACCGGGAATTCGGTACGGGTCCAATCCGCTATGCGGTCATCCGACCGGTCTGGAACCAGGAGCGTGAAGCCAGGGTGCGCGCTTATCTGCAGATGGCCGGCGGTGGCCTCAATCGGCTCTATGGCTTGGTCGGGATGCCGAAGAACCGCGAGCCGTTCGCGGCTTTCCACCGCTGTCTGGCCGGGGAGCAAGGCTGATGGCCCGCAAGCGCGTGCTTCGACTGGCTGCCGACCAGCAACACGCGACAACCACCGAGGCATCGGCGCCGGTGCGACGCAGGCGCCGGAAGGCGGCAATGCCGGCGGCGCGCGTTCGCGTGCGCATGTACCGCCACGGCCTCGGCGACTGCTTCCTGGTTTCATTGCTGCCGGCGGAGGGTTCGCCGTTCCATCTGCTGATCGACTGTGGGGTGATCCTGGGCACCAGCAATGCCGCGGCCACGCTGCAGCAGGTGGTGGAGGACATCATCGCGACGACCGGCGGAGAGACCAGGGAAGGCTTCGTCGACGTGTTGGCGGTGACGCACGAGCACTATGACCATGTCGCCGGGTTCGTTCTGGCCAGTGACCTGTTCGCGCCGTCAGGCAAGCGGACGGCAGGCAAGCTCGCCGCGGGCGAGGTCTGGTTCGCCTGGACCGAGGACCCGGACAACCCCACCGCGACCCGAATACGGCAATCCCGCGAGGAGCGGCTCAAGAAGCTGAGCGCGCTCGCCGCGCGGGTGCAGGGCATGGGCGCCGCCCCGGCAGCGGACGTCTCGGACGCGCTGCGTTTCTTCGGTGTCGAGGCGGACGGCGGGGGCTTGGGCGCCACGGCGCAGGCGATGCGCAATGCCGCGGCCCTGGCTCCGGCCGATCGGCTCTTCTACCGGCGCCCTGGCGAGACGATCACGTTGCCGGGCGCGCCCGGCTTGGCTTTCCATGTGCTCGGGCCGCCCGAGGACGAAAAGGCGCTGCGCAAGACCGATTCCACCACTGAGGTCTATCACCTGGACCATGCCGAGCTGGAAGGCGTGGTGGCGGCCCTGGCGGCCGAGGGTGGCGACGACACGGGTCGGCCCTTCGAGCCGGCGTACACCCATTCGCTGTCGGATCTGCGCGCTGGTGGCGAGGCCGGCCCGTTGGCGGAGCTGCTGGCCGCCAGATATTTCGGTCCGTCTACCGCGACGCCCGAAAGCGAGGTCGGCTGGAGGCGGATCGACGGCGACTGGCTGGCTGGTGCCGAGCAGCTGGCACTGGCGCTGGACAGCGCCACCAACAACACGAGCCTCGTCCTGGCGATCGAGATCGCAGCGAGCCGCAAGGTGCTGCTGTTCCCGGCCGACGCCCAGGTCGGCAACTGGCTGTCCTGGCAGACGGTGACGTGCGGCGTCGGCGCAGGTGCCGTGACCGGCCCGGAGCTGCTGCGGCGGACCGTGTTCTACAAGGTCGGCCACCATGGCAGCCACAACGCGACCTTGAAGGCGCACGGTCTCGAGGAGATGACCTCGCCCGACCTCGTGGCCTTCATCCCGGTCGACCACGCCATGGCGGTGAAGAAGCGGTGGGGCCGGATGCCGCTGCCGGAGCTGGTGGCCGCCCTCGGCGAGCGGACCCACGGGCGCGTGGTGCGGATCGACGAGGACGCGCCCGCCGGGCTCGACACGGTGACGGCAGGCCCGCCGGGCGGGCCGTTCGGCGCGCTCTGGTACGAGTGGACGCTGCCGCTCGATTAGACGCCCGAGGCGTCAGGCCGCCAGTGCCACCACCTCGTCCGCCGTCAGATGGATCGCCGCGGCGCCGACATTTTCTTCCAGATGGGCGATCGAGCGCGTTCCAGGGATGGGTACGATCACCGGGCTGCGCGCCAGCAACCAGGCGAGTGCGAGCTGGGCCGGCGTGCAGCCGCGGGCGCGGGCGGCAGCGCCTAGCCTGCCATCGGCTGCCGCAAGCGGTGCGTCGAGCGCGAACGGCTGGGCGTCGAGCGGGCCGTAGGGGAAGAAGGTGATGCCAGCCGCGGTGCAACGGTTGACCAGCTCGTCGTGGGTGCGGTCGGCGAGGCTGTAGCGGTTCTGCACCGAGGCGATGGGTGCCGTCCGGCAGGCGCGCTCGAAATGGTCGAGGGTGACGTTGGAGATGCCGATATGGCGGACCTTGCCCTCGCGCACGAGATCCGCCATGGCGCCTACCGACTCCTCGATCGGCGTGTCCTCGTCGATCCAGTGGAGCTGGAGGAGGTCGATCCGCTCGAGGCGCAGCTGGCGCAGGCTCGCCTCGCAGATGGTGCGGATCGCCTTTGCACGGCCATCGCGGTACATGATGCCCGGCCCGACCTTGGCGATGCCGCACTTGGTAGTGATGACCAGGTCCGCCGGGTAGGGGTGCAGCGCCTCGGCGACCAGGGCCTCGTTGAAGCCGGGGCCGTAGGCGTGGGCGGTGTCGATCAGCGTGATCCCGAGCTCGACGGCACGGCGCAGGACGCGGATCCCGCCCTCAGGATCGGAGTACGGGCCCCAGTTGCCCGGCTGCCCGGTCAAGCGCATGGCACCGTAGGCGAGCCTTGCCACCTCGAGCTCGCCGCCGATCTTCAATGTCCCTGCGGCCTTAGCCGTCACCTGTGTCATGAGCCCAGCCTCCCTATCCGCGCGGCCAATGGCTCAGCGCTGCCACGATGCTCGCCCGCGCCGCCGGGATCATCCGGCCCATGCTGACATAGCCGTGCATCTGGTCCGGGAAATGCCGATGGGTGACGGGCACCCCTTCCTGCTGCAATCGCCGCGCATAGTCGACCGCCTCATCGCAGAGCGGGTCGTAGGCGGCCGAGATGACGTAGGCCGGCGCCACGCCCTTCAGCGACACCGCCCGCAGCGGCGATGCCCGCCAGTCCTCGATGTCGCTGGAATCGCGCAGATAATGGTCGCGGAACCAGGTCATGGTCGGCGTGGTCAAGGCGTAGCCCTCGGCCATGCTGGCATAGGAGGGCTGCGTCAGCGCGAGGTGTCGGTGACAGGGTAGATCAGGAGCTGGAAGGCGAGCGGCGGCAGGTCGCCGTCGCGGGCCATCAGCGCCATCACCGCCGCGAGGTTGCCGCCGGCGCTGTCGCCGCCCACCGCCACCTGGGCCGGGTCGACGCCAAGTGCGGAAGCGTTGTCGAACACGTAGCGCGTGGCTGCGGCCGCATCCTCGACCGCGCGCGGGAACTTGGCCT
>JAPJRA010000169.1 GCA_030824835.1 Geminicoccaceae bacterium
TTTCAGCAGATCCAGGAGCTTGCCCAGGCTCGCCGCCGAGACGGGGCTGTCCTCGATGCCCTTGCCGGCCTTGCCCAGGAGGCCGAACAGGTCGTTGCTCACCCAGTTGGCGGCCTGCTTGGCGTCGCGGCCGCTGGCGACGGTCTCGAAATAGTCGGCCGTCGCCGCTTCCGCGACGAGCACGCCCGCATCATAGGAAGACAGGCCGAAATCCTTGACGAACCTGGATTTCTTGGCGTCGGGGAGCTCGGGCAGGCTGGCCTCGATCCCCGCCACGAAGGCGTCCTCGAGCTCGACCGGGAGCAGGTCCGGGTCGGGGAAGTAGCGATAGTCGTGCGCCTCCTCCTTGGAGCGCATCGAGCGCGTCTCGCCCTTCGCGGAATCGAACAGCCGGGTCTCCTGGTCGATCCTGCCGCCGGCCTCGAGGACCTCGACCTGCCGCTTGGCCTCGTACTCGATGGCCCGGGCGACGAAGCGCATCGAGTTGACGTTCTTGACCTCGCAGCGCGTGCCCAGCGTCTCGTCGCCGACCCGGCGCACCGAGACGTTGGCGTCGCAGCGCAGGCTGCCCTCCTCCATGTTGCCGTCGCAGGTGCCGAGATAGCGCAGGATCGAGCGCAGCTTGCGCATGTAGAGGACGGCTTCCTCCGGCGTGCGGATGTCCGGCTCCGAGACGATCTCCATCAGCGCCACGCCCGAACGGTTGAGGTCGATCAGGCTGGAATCGGCGTGGCTCTCGTGCAGCGACTTGCCGGCATCCATCTCCAGATGCAGGCGGGTGATGCCGATGTCTTTGGCCGAGCCGTCGGGAAAATCGATGGTCAGCGTGCCCTTGCCCACGATCGGGTGCTGGTACTGGCTGATCTGGTAGCCGCAGGGCAGGTCCGGGTAGAAATAGTTCTTCCGCTCGAACACCGAGACCTTGTTGATCTGCGCGTTGAGCCCGAGCCCGGTCCGCACCGCCTGCTCGATACAGCGGGCATTCACCACCGGCAGCATGCCGGGCATCCCGGCATCGACCGGCGAGACCTGCGTGTTGGCCGCGGCGCCGTAGGCGGCCGACGCCCCGCTGAACAGCTTGGCGGCGCTGGTGACCTGAGCATGGACCTCGAGCCCGCAGACCACTTCCCAGGTGCCGGTGTTGCCTTCGATCGTGTAGCTCATCTCACGCCGCCTCCAACCCGTAGGGCAGCGTCCTGAAGTCCGCGGCCTCCTCCAGCGCCTTGCCGACGCGGAACACGGTGGCCTCGTCCCACGGCCGCCCGATCACCTGCAGCCCCAAGGGCAGCCCGTCGGCGTCCAGCCCGGCCGGCACCGAGAGGCCCGGCAGGCCGGCGAGGTTGACCGTCACCGTGAACACGTCGTTCAGGTACATCGCGACCGGGTCGTCCATCTTGTCGCCCGCCCGGAACGGCCCCGACGGGGCCGTCGGCGTCAGCAGCGCGTCGACCCGCTCGAACACATTGGTGAAGTCCTCGACGATGCGACGGCGGACCTTCTGCGCCTGCAGGTAGTAGGCGTCGTAATAGCCCGCCGACAGCACGTAGGTGCCGATCAGAATTCGGCGCTGGACTTCCGCGCCGAACCCGGCCGCCCGCGTCTTCATGTAGGTCTCGGTGAGATTCTTGCCCTCGACGCGCAACCCGAAGCGCATGCCGTCATAGCGGGCGAGGTTGGACGAGGCCTCGGCCGGAGCGACGATATAATAGGTGGGCAGCGCATATTTGGTGTGCGGCAGCGACACCTCGACCAGCTCGGCCCCTTGCGCCCGCAGCCACTCCGCGCCCTGCCGCCACATCGCGTCGATCGCCGGCGGCATGCCCGGCATCGCGTATTCCTTCGGGATCCCGATCCGCAGGCCGCGCACGTCGCCACTCAGCGTGCCGACCCAGTCCGGCACCTCGAGCTCGGCCGACGTGCTGTCCATCGGGTCGTGCCCGGCCATCGCCTGCAGCAGCACGGCGCAATCTTCGACCGTGCGCGCCATCGGGCCCGGCTGGTCGAGCGAGCTCGCGAACGCCACGACACCCCAGCGCGAGCAGCGACCATAGGTCGGCTTGATGCCGGTGATGCCGCAGAACGCCGCCGGCTGGCGGATCGAGCCGCCGGTATCGGTCCCGGTAGCACCCAGGCACAACCGCGCCGCCACTGCCGCGGCCGAGCCGCCGGAGCTGCCGCCCGGCACCAGGTCGACATTATCACCCTGGCGTGTCCACGGATTGCGCACGCCGCCATGGTAGGAGGTCATGTTCGACGAGCCCATCGCGAACTCGTCGAGATTGGTCTTGCCGAGACAGACCGCACCCGCTTCCCAGAGCTTGCGGGTCACCGTCGACTCGTAGGGCGGATTGAAGCCCTCCAGGATATGCGAGCCCGCGGTGGTCGGGACACCTTCGGTGCAGAACAGATCCTTGATCGCCAGCGGCACGCCCTCGAGCAGCCCGCCCTCGCCGCGCCCCAGCCGCTGGTCGGCCGCCTCGGCCATCGCCAGCGCCTTGTCCGGCGTCTCGGTGATGAACGCGTTGAGGCCACGATGCCGCTCCATCGCGGCCAGATGGGCCGCGGCCAGCTCACGGGCCGAGAACGAGCGCGCCGCCAGGCCGTTGCGGGCGGCAGCCAGCGTTAGTCCGTTGAGATCCGTCATTCGACCACCTTGGGGACGACAAAGTAGCCGTCATGCGCCCTGGGCGCGTTCTGCAGAATGTCGGCCGCACGGCCGCCGTCGGTGACGGCGTCCCGCCGCCAGTGGGTATGAATTGGCATCACAGAGCGCAGCGGCTCGACGCCTGCCGTGTCGACCTCACCCAGCTGCTCGATCCAGGCCAGGATCTGCGACAGTTCTCCGGCGAGACGTTCCTGGTGCGCCTCCGGCACCTCGATCCGTGCGAGCGTGCCAATGCGCGCCACGGTGGCCTTATCGAGCGACATGCGCGAAAATCCCTGCGAATTTCCCAGCGGCGGCCGGTGGCCCGCCGCGAAGCGGTGCGGAAGCTACACGCCTTGACCGTATGTGACAACGCCAGCGCCTTCCGTGACCGGCTGCCATTGACGGGGTCGCTGCTGGCCCTCGACGTGTCGAAGCGTCGGATCGGCATGGCCGGCACCGACCAGGAACGCAGGATGGCGACGCCGATCGCCACCTTCGAGCGCTCGGGTGGGCCCAAGGATATCGAGCGCATTCGGACGGTGCAGCTACAGCGCCTGGCGGTGGGCGTGATCGTTGGCCTGCCACTGAACATGGACGGCAGCTCGGGGCCGATGGCGAAGGCGGCGCGCGGCGAAGCGGCGCGGTTCGCGGCAGCCCTGCAGCTGCCGGTGCTGCTGCAGGACGAGCGCCTGTCGACCTTCGCGGTCGAGGATGCGATTGCCGAGGGCCGCCTGCCGAAACCCCGAAAGGGGCAGCCCGTCGATCACTACGCGGCGGCGGTGATCCTCGAGGACGCCCTGCGCCTGCTGCGAGCGTAGCGCGGCAAGCCCGTCATCTACGGCTGCGCCTTGCCATAGGTCTGCACCAGGTAGTCGACGATGGCCGGCACATCAGCGTCGGCGACGGGTGCGGCATAGGCATGCTGCATCTTGGTCACCTCGGCCGTCCAGAAGGCGCGCGGATCGAGGAAATCGCGCGGCTGGGTGATGATGTAGTCGGCCGAGTGGCAGGCGGTGCAGTTCTCGAGCGCCGCGTCGACGTTGGGCCCATCCGCGAAGGCCACGGTCTCGTCCGGCAGTTCGTAGGAGCGTGCCGCGGCCCATGCGGCCCCCGCACCGGCCAGCGCCACACCGAAGGCGACGACCGGCGCCAGCAGCCTCGATGCGGGGCTCATACCGCCTCCACCGTCACGGTCTCGACCAGGTTGCGCAGATAGCCGGACGGGTTCCAAGGCTGCTCCACCGGCTGGGTCTGGCCGTCATTGCCGACGGCGCGGACCCGCAGGGCGTGATTTCCGGCCGGCAATGTGATCGTGGCCTGCCAGGCGCGGAATGAGTAGTTGCCGAGATCTTCGCCCAATGTCGCGTCGGTCCATTTCTGGCCGCCGTCGGCCGAGACCTGCACCTGCCGGATCCCGCTGCCGCCGTCGAACGCGATGCCGCGCAGGAGCAGCGGCTTGCCCGCCTCGACATGCGCACCGTCCTTGACCGAGGTGATGAAGCTGCGGACCTTGAATCGTCCGATCGGCCGCGTCGACCTCGGCGCGGTTCCGGGCGCGACGCAGTTGCAGTCGTTGTCGGGGATGCGATAGGCCTTGCTCATCCAGAAATTGTCGAGCGGCTCGGCGAGCGCGGTGATGGTACCCAGGTGCTTGACCCAATAGGTGCCGTAATAGCCGGGGACCACGAGCCGCAGCGGGTAGCCGTTCAGAAACGGCAGGTCGGCGCCATTCATCGCCCAGGCCAGCATGACCTGGCCGTCCCTGGCATGATCGATGTCCAGCGCCTTGACGAAATCGGGGGTCGCGTCGAGGACCGGGCCGTCCAGCCCGTCGAAGGCGACCTGCACCGCATCGGCGCGGACGCCGGCGCGATCGAGCACAGTCTTTAGCGGCACACCGGTCCAGCGCGCGTTGCCCATCAGCCCGTTGCCCGCTTGGCCGCCGCCCACGCGGGGCTTGAAGAAGCCGCGGCCGTTGCCCGAACACTGATTGACCGCCACCAGCTCGACCTGGCCCATGACCTTGAGCTCGTCCAGGCTCAGCGATAGCGGCGTGTCGACCTGACCGTCGACGCTCAGCCGGTAGGTGGCGAGATCGATGCTGTCGAGTGGCAGGCCGGCCAAGTGATAGCGGACAAAGAAGGCGTCGTTGGGCGTGATCACCCCTTCACCGTACACCGCGAACGGAGTCTCGAGCTGCGGTGGGCGTGCCGTCAGTCCGATCAGCTGACGCTTTTCCGGGTAAGTCACCAGCGGCCGCTCGCCATTGCCGAAAGGCAGTGTCACGGTTTCGGCCCGCAGCGGCCGGATGGCCCCCAGCATGCCGCCGGCCGCGATGCCAAGTGCCGCTCGTCTGTCGAAATCGACCATCGCTTCCCCCCCGTTCCCTACGCGGCCATTCATCGTGGCCTTCTCGTTCGGGTAGCGTAACCCGCAGAGCTGTCAACGCGAAGGGGATTCGCGCGGGTACCCAGGACACGGTCGGCGGAGCCATGGACACGCCATGCCGCGGACGCTAAACGGGCGCTGGCTTCAGGCCCAACCGCGACGAGTGCAGAGGCAGCACGGCGCGAATCCTACGCGCCGGACGTGGTCGTTTGCGCCATATGAGCAGAGGTAGGTGTAAATGTCGGGACTTGAGTGGTTTCTCTATGTGCTGGTGCTCGCATGCGGCGCCGCCGGCGTGTTCTGGGGGCTCCAGACACGGCGTACGATCCTGGCGATGCCCGCCGGCAATGAGCGGATGCAGGAGATTGCCGCCGCGATCCAGGAAGGGGCCACCGCCTACCTGCGCCGCCAGTACATCACCATCGCCATGGTCGGCGTGGTCATACTGATACTCCTGACCTTCTTCCTCGGCGTCGAGGTCGGCATCGGCTACGCGATCGGCGCCTGCCTGTCGGCCGCGACCGGGTTCATCGGCATGAACGTGTCGGTCCGGGCCAACGTGCGCACCGCCGAGGCGGCGTCCACCGGCGGCCTCGTGGGCGGCCTTGACGTCGCCTTCAAGTCGGGTGCGGTCACCGGCATGTTCGTCGTGTCGCTGGGCCTGCTCGGCGTCGCGGTCTACTACGGCATCCTGCTGAGCCTGGGCATCCCCCAGCGCACCATCCTCGAGGCCCTGGTCGGCCTGTCCTTCGGCGCGTCACTGATCTCGATCTTCGCCCGGCTGGGCGGCGGCATTTTCACCAAGGGGGCCGACGTCGGCGCCGATCTCGTCGGTAAGGTCGAGGCCGGCATTCCGGAGGATGATCCGCGCAACCCGGCGGTCATCGCGGACAATGTCGGCGACAATGTCGGCGACTGCGCCGGCATGGCGGCCGACCTGTTCGAGACCTATGCCGTGACCATCGTCGCCACCATGCTGCTCGCTGCGATCTTCTTCACCGGCACGCAGGCCGGCACGCTGATGATGTTCCCGCTCGTGATCGGCGGCGTCTGCCTGCTGGCCTCGGTCGCCGGCACGTATCTCGTCAAGCTCGGCCCGAGCAACAACATCATGGGCGCGCTCTACAAGGGCTTTTGGGGCTCGGCCATCATCTCGGGCGTGGCGCTGTTCCCGGTCACAGCGCTCGTGCTGGGCCTGAGCACCGTCTATGGCGACCCCGTCACGGGCCCGACGGGCCTGAAGATCTATTACTGCTCGCTGGTGGGCCTCGGCGTCACCGGCCTGTTGATGTGGATCACCGACTACTACACGGGCGTCAACCATCGGCCGGTGCTGAGCATTGCCCGGTCCTCCACCACCGGTCACGGCACCAACGTGATCCAGGGGCTGGCCGTGTCGATGGAATCGACCGCCCTGCCCGTGCTGGTGATCTGCGCCGGCATCCTGGCCGCCTATCTCTCGGCAGGCCTGTTCGGGATCGCCATCGCGGCCAGCACCATGCTGGCGCTGGCCGGCCTCGTGGTCAGCCTCGACGCTTACGGCCCGGTCACCGACAATGCCGGCGGTATCGCCGAGATGGCCGGCCTGCCGCCCGAGGTCCGCGTGCATACCGACGCGCTGGACGCGGTCGGCAACACCACCAAGGCGGTCACCAAGGGCTACGCCATCGGCTCGGCTGCGTTGGCCGCGCTGGTGCTGTTCGCCTGCTACGTCGAGGACCTGAAGCACTACTTCCCGAACCTGGACGTCAAGTTCAGCCTGTCCGATCCCTACGTCGTGGTCGGCCTGTTCCTCGGCGGCCTGCTGCCCTATCTGTTCGGTGCCATGGGCATGCAGGCGGTCGGCCGCGCCGCCGGTGCCATCGTCGAGGAGGTCCGCCGCCAGTTCCGGGAGAAGCCCGGCATCATGGCGGGCACGGACAAGCCGGACTACGGCAAGGCCGTCGACATGCTGACCAGGGCCGGCATCCGCGAGATGATCCTGCCCTCGCTGCTGCCTGTGCTGGCCCCGATCGTGGTCTACTTCGTCGTGGCCGCGATCGCCGGCCAGGCCGAGGCGTTCACCACGCTGGGAGCGCTCCTGCTCGGCACCATCGTCACCGGCATCTTCGTCGCGATCTCGATGACCTCGGGCGGCGGCGCCTGGGACAACGCCAAGAAGTACATCGAGGA
>JAPJRA010000170.1 GCA_030824835.1 Geminicoccaceae bacterium
GAGCACCACGCCCATGCTCGTCGCCCTTGGCGCCGCGCCAGCCGGCGAGCGGGCCGATCCCCGGCTTGCGCTCGTGATGGACCAGATAGTCGGGATAGCCGCGCGGATAGCGCGGCTCCCCGTCGGGGTAGGCGAAGGCCGGCAACTTGAGGCGGGCACCCAGCTCGATCAGCACGTCCTGGAACGGGCGCACGTCGCGGTCCGGTTGCACGACGGGCTGCCGGATCGCGTCGCCGGGCCCGTGGGCCGTGCCGATCGGCCGGTCGAGTAGGGAGATGCAGTCCCAGCGCTCGAGATAGGTGGTGTCCGGCAGGACCAGGTCGGCATAGGCCACCGTCTCCGAGTAGTAGGCATCCGAGTAAATGAACCTCGGGATCCGGTACTGGCCCGTGGCCGGGTCCTTGTCGGCCAGCATCCGGGTGGTCTCGCCAGGGTTCATGGCCGAATTCCAGGCCATGTTCGCCATGAACAGGAACAGCACGTCGATCGGGTACGGGTCGCCGCGCCAGGCGTTGGCGATCACCGTCTGCAGCATCCCATGCACGGCCAACGGCGCGTCCCAGCTGAACGCCTTGTCGATCCTGACCGGCTTGCCTTCGCTGTCGACCAGAAGGTCCTCGGGCCCTCGCGGAAAGCCCAGCGGCGAGCCCGGCAGCGGCTTGCTGGGAATGATCTCCTCCGATCGACCGAAAGGGCGCGGTCCGGGCGGGCAGGGGCGTGGATAGGGCGCCTTGTAGCGCCAGCCTCCGGGCACATCGACACTGCCGATCAGGAGCTGCAGCAGATGCAGCGCCCGACAGGTCTGAAAGCCATTGGCATGGGCCGAGATGCCCCGCATCGCATGCATGGCCACCGGCCGGCCGACGAAGCCGGGGTGCTCCACGCCACGTGTATCTGTCCACGGCTGATCGACGAACACCGGCTGCTCAAAGGCGACATGGCCAATCTCGGCGGCGATCCGGCTGATCGTGGCGGCCGGCACGCCGCAGCGGTCGGCCACCGTCTCGGGAGCATAGGCCTGATCACGGTAGCGCTGGGCCAGGTGGGCGAAGACTGGGATCGCGCGCCGGCCATCGGCCAACACGGCGCCGCCGCCGAGCTGCGGTCGCGTGGCGGTTTCGGCCGGCACGATGGAGTCGGTTGCCGCATCGCGGACCAGCGGCCGACCGTTCGCATCGCGGGCAAACAGGCCGTCGTCGGCCTCGCCGGGCGCGTCGATCACCAGCCAGCCCGCATCGGTGAGCCTAGCCAGGTAGTCCAGGTCGACGCGACCCAGGCGCAGGAGCTCGTGCACCAGGGAAAGGACGAACAGGCCGTCGGTCCCGGGGCGGATCCCCAGCCATTCGTCGGCGATGGCCGCGTAGCCGGTTCGCACCGGGTTGACGGCCACGATCTTCGCGCCGCGAGCCTTGAGCTTGGCGAGGCCCAGCTTGAGCGGGTTGCTGTCGTGGTCCTCGGCGACGCCGAACAGCAGGAAGTAGCGCGTGTGTTCCCAGTCGGGCTCGCCGAACTCCCAGAAGCTGCCGCCTACCGTGTACTGCCCGGCGGCGGCCATATTGACCGAGCAGAAGCCGCCATGCGCCGCCCAGTTCGGCGTGCCGAAGCTGGTGGCCCACAAGCTGGTGAGCGACTGGCTCTGGTCGCGACCGGTGAAGAAGGCGAGCTTCTTGGGGTTTGTGGCGCGGACCGGGGCCAGCCAGGAGACGGCGAGGTCCAGGGCTTCGTCCCAGCCGATCTCCTTGAACTTGCCCTCGCCGCGTTCGCCGACGCGCAGCATCGGGCTGCGTAGCCGCGCCGGCGACAGATGCTGCATGATGCCGGCGGCACCTTTGCCGCAAATCACCCCACGATTTACCGGATGTCGGCTGTTGCCGTCGATGTAGCGGATCCGGCCGTCCAGCTTGTGTACCCGGATACCGCAACGGCACGCACACATGTAGCAGGTGGTAGGCACGATCTCGTCGGCCACCCGCGGTGAAGAATCGATCCGCTCATGCGGGCGAAAGTAGCGATCGAGCCATGCGCGCACGCGCTGCCGCCTCCGGGAACTGCTTGATATCGTCATGCTAACGCGCTTGGCCTCGCGGGCAAGGACGACGAATTCGGCGATGGCCTGTACCGTCATGCACCGGATGCTGGTAGGCGCCGTGGGATCCACCGTTTGCCCATCACCGCCCGCGGCCACGGAACCATGTCGAACCCTGATAGACCTGTCCGGACGGTGTGGCGGCTTGCTGTTGGGGGTCTCGGGCTGCTGCTTCGCCGCCTGCCGCTAAGCGAGGCGATCGAACCGATTGAGGCCAATGCCCTCTATGGCGGTCGGCTGAGCCTCACCGACAGCGCCGTGGTCGGGTTGCAGACACTGGTCTCCAATGGTGCCGGCGCGTCGATCGGCCTAGAGGCCGGGTACACGCAGATCGGCTCGGGCATCAGCTCGGCCAGCGCTTCCGCCTCCGCCGCAACGATCTGCGCACGCTCCTCGGCTGCGGCGCAGCCAGTGCCATCAAGGCCGCGTTTCTGGCGCCGCTGACGGGGGCATTCTACGCTTTCGAGCTGGCAATAAGCAAACACACGGTGGCTAATGTGATGCCCGTGGTTGGTTGTGCCCTCGCCGGAACCGCCTGCGCCAGCTTGCTGGCTGCACACAGCGCGCCACTCGATATCCCGCCGGATGCAGATCTGATCTGGCAGGGTTACCAGATGCTGCCGAGCTTGGCGGTGACTGAAGCCTTGGCCTGCATCCTGCGATGTTGGGCGTGACCGCGACCGAACAGCCTTTCCGCCGCCTGAATGATCCACGCCTTCTACGTGCGGCGGTAGGTGGCATCCTTATCGGCTGCCTCGCCATCAACTGTCCTCAGGTGCTCGGCTCCGGGCATGGCGCTCTGGCGGGCCTGCTGTAAGGACCGGTCGCGATCGATGCGCTGGCATTCGTCCTCGTCAGCAAGGCGCTTGCCTCGGCCGTGTCGATCGGCTCGGGCTTCCGTGGCGGGCTGTTCTATGCCTCCCTGTTCATGGGAGCACTCCTGGGCTCGCTATTCGCGGGCATCGTGCAGATCGAGGCACCCTGGCTGCAGCCGAGCCCGTACGTCTTTGCGGCCATCGGCATGAGCAGCATGGTGGTAAGCGTGATAGGCGGGCCATTGACCATGCTCTTCCTTGCCCTCGAGACCACCCGCAACTTCGCGTTGACGCTGCAACCGCTCGGCGGCTGTTCGCCTACTCCTTCGCGACCTGGCGATTTCATCTGCGCGGTGAGGTGATCCGCAGCGCCCACGATGTGGGCTGGATCCGCAACCTCACTATCGGCCGCCTGATGCGGCGCGATGTCCGAACGGTCCAGGCGAACATGTCGCTGGCCGCATTTCGCCGCCAGTTCCCGCTGGGTTCCACGGGCCGCGTGGTAGCCCTGGACCAAGCGGGGTGTTACGCCGGGATCGTTCTACTGGCGAATGCACATGCGCCCGAGCTGGATGGCCAAGCCGACAAGTTGGTCTTGGAAAAGCTGCTGCACTACCGCGATGCCGTGCTCGTGCCTTCCATGAACGCTAAAGTTGCCGTGGCCGCGCTGGCGGCGGCGGAAGCGGACGCACTGGCCGTAGTCGACGGCCTGCAGACGCGCAAGGTCGTGGGCTTGCTCACCGAGGCGCACCTGCTCCGCCGCTACGCCGAGGAACTCGATCGACGGCGGCGCGAGTTGGCCGGCGAGGTCTGATGGGCGATTTGGCTGTCACCACAACCGTGCGGCTCGGCACGGACGCCCCTCAGGTAAATATCCTTAGGCTCCCAACTGGCAGGTGGCGGGACCGGCGGTTCGGTGGGATAGGTCGCTACTCTACGGTGTCTTGTGAATCGGGTCGATCCACAGCACCGACTCGGGCTTTTCCACCGGATCGATCTCGAGGTTCACCACGATCGCTTCCTGGTCACTGCGCACCAGCACGCATTCGAGCGGCTCGTCGGTGCTGGCGTTGATCTCCTGATGCGGGACAAAGGGCGGTACGAAGATAAAGTCGCCGGGGCCGGCCTCGGCCACGTATTCCAGCCGTTCGCCCCAGCGCATCCGCGCCTTGCCCTTCAGCACGTAAATCACGCTCTCCAGAGCACCGTGATGGTGGGCGCCGGTCTTGGCGTCGGGATGGATCGTCACCGTCCCGGCCCAGAGCTTTTGGGCGCCTGCCTTGGCGAAATTGATTGCTGCCGCGCGATTCATGCCCGGGCTCTGCGGCGTCTTCGTGTCCAGCTCATCGGCATGGATGACGCGGACACCTTGGGTTCGCCAGTCTGGAGGCGCTTTAGACATGGATCTATCCTGATGAGGGCCGTGTCGTGCGATCGTAGGCCGGCGGGCGAGGTTCGTGGGTGGGTGCTCCTCCACTCGGTGGCAGCCGTCGCATCAGCGTGTGCCGCCGCTCCCGGCTTGCCTGCTGCCGGATCGCACGACTCGCACGGCACCAAGTCCTACCAGCATCGCGACGAGGAACAACCCCAGCGGCGCCGTGACGGCCGACAGCGAAGCGATGGCTGGACCCGGACACCAGCCCGCAAGCCCCCAGCCGATACCAAATACGGCGGCGCCGACAAGCAGGGGCGCATCGATGGCGGTCCTGCTCGGCAGGTGGAAACGCGGCTCCAGCAGCGGTGCGGGCCGTTTCCAGACCAGTCGGTAGCCTACCGACGTCACTACCAGCGCCCCTGCCATGACAAAGGCCAGTCTCGGGTTCCAGTCACCCGCGACGTCGAGAAAGCCCAGGACAACGGCCGGGTCCGTCATGCCGGAAAGCCCGAGCCCGGCGCCGAACAGGACGCCGGCAGCAAGGCCGGCCAGAATATGCCGCATCGAGCCGATCCTCATAACAGGTGGCGGACAACGAACACGGTCAGTCCGGCCGTCGCCATGAAGGTCAGCGTGGCGGCGAGCGAGCGCGGCGACAGCCGCGCCAGCCCGCAGACGCCATGGCCGCTGGTGCAACCGTTGCCAAGGCCCGTGCCCACGCCGACGCAGAGGCCCGCCAGCAACGCGCCACCGATACCGACCATAGGACCGCCGACCGTTGCCTCGCCGACCAGCAAACCGACGAGGACCGGTCCGATCACCAGCCCTGCCAGGAAGGCCAGTCTCCAGCTGCGGTCGGCTGCCGGCTCAGGTGGCAACAGGCCGCCCACAATGCCGGTGATCCCGGCGATCCGCCCCTCGGCCGCCATCAGCAAGACGGCAGCGGCGCCGATCAGCGCGCCGCCAGCCAAGCCTTGCACAAGCCAGCTCATGCCTGCTTCGGCGCGATGGGGCAGGTGTTCAGCCCCAGGAGCCTATAGGCAGGGCAGAAACCGACAACGGCGGTCACGAGGGGCACGATGCCGATCCAGCCCCACCAGTGGCCACCGACCAGGGCCAAGCCGAGCAGCACCAAGCCCAGCGCGATCCGCACGGCGCGGTCGATCGTTCCGACATTCTTCAACATGTTCACGCTCCGAAGGCGACCTGACACCACACCATCCGAACACGGGACCGGAGGGCCGTCCGTGACTAAGTCACAGCCGAGTCCGACCGGTCCATGAGTGCGGCAATTCGCCGGAGCGACGACGGTACGAGGAGGTCGATCTGGCTGCGCGCGAGCACAAGGTAGCCGTGGCGCTCGAACTCCTTGAGCTGACGGCTGACGACTTCACGCGCAGTACCCAGCTCGGCCGCGATTTCCTGGTGGGTCCGGCGGATCGTCGGCCCGTGCCGGTCGAAGCTCCGGATCAGCCAATCCGCCAGGCGCGCGTCGATGCGCCGGAATGCCACCTCGTTGATCAGCGCCATGAGGTCGGCAAGACGATGGCCGAAATCGGTGAACACGAGGCGGCGGAACTCGGCCGAATCCGCCAATAGCTGCTCGAACAGGGTCGGCGACAGGCCGAGACCGGCAATCTCGGTCTCGGCGACGCCCTCGGCCGCGTAGGTCTCGTGGGCCAGCAGGCAAGATGTGGTCAATACACAGCTCTGCCCGGGAGATACCCTGTAAAGCAGCAACTGATGGCCGCTAGGAGCGATCAGTTCTACGCGAACGGTGCCCTGCAGGAGCAGCAGATAGGCGCGGCACGCATCTCCTGGTCGGAACAGCACGGTCCCGGCCGGCACGGTCAGGCGAGTGGCCTCATTCTCGAGGCGTTCTCGGACCGCGGTTGGCAGCTGGTCCAGCAGCCTCGTCTCCAGGGCTGGCAAGATCGGCATCAGCCTCGACCCAGTTGCCACGCCCCAGTCAGTTGGGTGCCGCTGCCGGCGCGGTGTCGGGCCGCTTGATCAGCACATAGCCCCGTGTCCGATTCTCGTTGTCGGAATCGGTCGTGTCCATGGCCGCGAACAACTCCGGCGCCCTGACCCAGACCGGCGGATATTTGTAGCGCGACACGTCAAGAATCAGAAATCGGTCCGTCTCGGCGTCGTAGGCCGCCAGCGGAGAGATGTGACCGCCGCGCTCCTGACCGATCGCCTTGCGCAGGTAGTTGATGATGACGAACTGGCCATCCCTGCTGAGATAATCGCGAGCACTCGCTCGGAACGAATCAACGGTGGCATCAGCGGCGTGATGGACTTCGACCACGACAGGCTGTGCCGCCAGGATGCCGCCTAGCTGATCCAGTGTCATGCCCTGCTTGGCGAGTACCTCGCGTGGCAGGATCCGGTCGGTTCGTTCGTCAAGCAGGTTGTCTTGCGTGAAGGTGTGGTAAGGGTCGTACTCTGGCACGGCCGGAGCCGGCAGCTGAAGAGCGTTCAGTACCATGACCATGCTGGCGACACCGCAATAGGCCTGCGTCTTCTGGGTCACGAAGTTGCTGCTGAGCGGAATGAAGGCTTCGAACGCGTCGCTGTCGTGAAGGAGTTGCTCGCCTTGAACCGAACGCAGGTCGATCAGGCTGTCCGGAAGGGGAAGTGTCTGTGCGTGGGCGCTGCCGGCCAGGAGGCAGACCACGACGGTGGCGGCGCGCAGGCCACGGTTCAGCATGAGGTTCTCCCGCTGTCGAAACACCAGCTGGGTTATGACATATCGGCTCGTCCGGCGCCGCAATTGCGGCGGGTCCGGTGGGAGTTTGCCGTCGTTGCGGTGGTGCTGACCCTCGCGCTGTCGGTGAAGGCGCAGGACGCGCCTCCGCCTGAGGGACCCAGCGGCTGGGTCGACAAGCAGTC
>JAPJRA010000171.1 GCA_030824835.1 Geminicoccaceae bacterium
GAACACCACCGATTCGACGTTGGGCTTGTCGACCACGGAATCGATGATGACGAACTTCTTGTCGGGGAACTCGGCGGAGATGGTCTCGAGCGGGGTCGAGAAGCCGAAGCCCACCGCCACCACGATGTCGGCACGCTGGGCCATCCGGCGCAGCGCCTGGTCGCGCTGGCTCTCGTTGGTGATCTCGAACTCGAGATAGGGGAGGCCTGTCTCGGCCTTGAACTTCTCGGCACCGTTGTAGGCCGCCTCGTTGAACGACTTGTCGAACTTGCCGCCCATGTCGAAGATGACGGCCGGCGTGAAGTCGGCGGCACCGGCCGGTCCCGCCGCCAGCAAGCCGGCCACGGCCAACGCCTTGACGATCGATCTCATGGCTACCCCTAATTGTTCGGCCAACCGAGCTGAACGGTAGGCGGCGCCCGCCCGGTTGCCAACGGAAAAGCCGCCTGCGTGCCGTTCCGGCCCGCGAAGGAGAGTGTCGTGAGCGAGATCACCCGCCCCGGTCCCGGCGAGGGCCTTCCGGACCAGATCAAGTCCTGGCGCCGGGCCGAGCGCGCGCGCCTGATCGCCGCGCGCATGGCGATACCGGCGGCGTCACGTCGGGCGGTGCGCGAGCGCGTTCACGCGGTTCTGATGGCCGAGGTGCCTGAGCTGCGCGGCTCGACGATCGGTTTCTACTGGCCGTTCCGCGCGGAGATCGACCTCCTGGCCTGCGTGCGCGACCTGACGGCCGACGAAGGTGCCGCAGCCCTGCCGGTCGTCGTCGCCAAGGCGCAGCCGCTCGTCTTCTGGCGCTGGCGGCACGGCATGGAGATGCGCCCCGGCATCTGGGACATCCCCGTGCCGGCCGTAGCCGAGCCCATGGCGCCCGATTGCCTGTTGATTCCTTTGGTCGGTTTCGACGACCGGGGCTACCGACTGGGCTACGGCGGCGGCTACTACGACCGCACCATCCCCACCCTGCCGCGGCGTCCTCTGCTCCTCGGCATCGGCTACGCCAGCCAGCATCTGCCCACCGTCCACCCCCAGCCGCATGATTTGCCGATGGACGCCATCGTCACCGAGGATGGCATTCGCTGGCACCGCCGGCCGGCACGCAAAGTGGCTGGGGAGGAGCCGATCGAGTGCAGCTCGCCGCCGTGTTTTCTGGGCGAGTCGTGAGGCAAGATCGCTCAGCTGCACGCGGATGAGGCGACCGCGGGCTCGGTCGGACCGCCCTCATCGCGACGGAAGCGCGAATGCGGCTCGGTACCTTGTGTTGCCGCATCCTCGGCACGTTCATGATCGGCCCCGCGTCCAAGGAACAGGAAGACGACGATCGCGGTCAGGAGCGTGATCCCCGTGAGGATCAGCAGGAGCGTGCCAAAGCCGGCACCGTAGGCATGAGCCAGTTCGGCGGGATCAGCCGTCGGCAGGACCAGGACGGCACCGGCGAGATCGCCTGTGACGAGCCTTTGCGCCGCGGCCACGGCCGACGTTGCGGCGGCACCATCGGCAATGAGGTGTGACGCGGTCATTGCGGAAAGCACGGCGCTGACGACGGCGAGCGCCACGCCTTCGCCGGCGACGCGGGTCGTGCTGAAGATGCCGGTAGCCATGCCGGCACGTTCGGTGGGCACCACGCTGACGGCGAGCCCATCCATCAAGCCCCAAGGAAGGCTTATCCCGCTGCCGATCAGCAGCAGCGGCGCCATGATCGTCATGCCGGCAGCCCCGGCGGGCGCCAGACCGAGCCAGAACAGGCCGCCAGCCGAGACGAGCAGCCCGAGCCCGCAGATCGTCGCGGGTGCGAGCCATCGTGTCATGAAGCCGGCAGCGATCGGCAGGCCAAGGAGCGGTGCGGACAGCGCCATCATCAAGCGGCCAGCGGCGATCTCGCTCATCCCTTCGATGCCGATGAAGCGGACCGGCAGCAAGATCAGGAGCACGACGAAGGCATAGGCGGGCGCCGCCGCCAGCAACTGCACGCCGACGAAGCGCGGGTAGCGGAAGAGCGAGAGATCCAGCATGGGCCGAGCCGTGTGCCGCTCGATGGCGCCGAAGGCGGCAAAGAGCAGGGCTGCGCCGGCGATCAGGCCGATGACCAGCGGGTCGCCCCAGCCGCTCTCTGGAGCCTGCAGCACGCCATAGGTGAAGGACGTGAGCGCCAGCGTGAAGCTGATCGCCCCCGGCCAATCGAGACCGGCACCACCTGGATCGCGCGATTCACGTAAGGTGAGCGCACCGAGACCGAAAGCGAGGCCTGCCAGGGCAACGACGAGAATGAAGATGCTGCGCCAGCCGAAGGCGTCGATCATCAGGCCGGCCACGATCGGTCCGCAGGCAAGGCCCACCCCGAAGCTCGTGCCGACAATACTGAAGGCACGGATGCGCGACGGCCCGTCGAACTCCTGCGCGAGCGAGGCCATTCCGCCGGCGAAAGCGGCGGCGGCGGCCATGCCTTGCGCTGCCCTGAGCAGATCGAGCCACAGCAGGTTCGGCGCGAAGGCCAGCGCCATCGAGACACCGCCGAAAGCTGCGACACCCGTCAGGAAAACACGCCGGCGGCCGTAGCCGTCGGCGAGCGCGCCGGCCACCATCAGGCTGCTGCCGAAGGTCAGCATGAAGGCGTTGGTCACCCAGTTGAGCGCGATAGGGCTGCCGCCAAGTGCCCGGCCGATGGCCGGCAAGGCCACGGCGGGGCCGGTGAAAGTCAGCGGCATCGCTACCGCAGCAAGGCAGACGGCCAGGAGGACCAACGCTCGGTCGGCCGGGTATCGGGCTATTGTCATGGGGGTCATGTGATCCGCTGTGCTCGGGTCAGGCAAACCATCGGGCGGATGCCGCCTTCGGTCATCAGAACATGTGAGCACGATAAAATTGCGGTAATCACTGCAGAATAGGGCTAGAAATCCAATCATCTCGGAACGAAACGCTCGAATGCGAGGAGAGATGGATCGGCTGACCGGACTTGCGGCGTTCGTGCGAACGGCTGATCTCGGCAGCTTCGTTGCATCCGGCCGGGTGCTTGGTCTTTCGGCTTCCGCCGTCGGCAAGGCCGTCACGAAGTTGGAGCTGCAGCTCGGTGCGCGCCTGTTTCAGCGCTCCACCCGCAGCCTGCGGCTCACCGAGGAAGGCCGCCTGTTCCACGAGCGTTGCCGGCGTATCCTGGACGACCTGGACGACGCCCAGGCCATGCTGGCCCGAGCGATGGAGGCACCACGCGGACGGCTACGCGTCAGCATGCCCATCGTTAGCTATCACCTGTTGCTGCCGGTACTGCCCGAATTCACCAATCGCTTCCCCGACATCGAGCTCGATCTCGATTTCAACGATCGCCTCGTCGATCTGATCGACGAGGGTGTCGATGTCGCCATCCGGAGTGGTGATCTGCCGGACTCGCGGCTGATGGCGCGCTCGCTGCGCCCCTTTCAGCTGCTTCTCTGCGCGTCGCCCGCCTATCTGGGCCGGCATGGGATCCCGGAGTGCCCTCGCGACCTAGACGGTCACCTGGGCGTCCGCTTCCGCTTCCCGAACAGTGGCAAGCTGCAGGACTGGCCTCTGACCCTGCCGCCCGGCGAGCCCGAGCCACGCGTGCGCACCCTGCTGACCTGCAACAACATGGAAGCGCTGCGCGGCGCTGCCGTCGGCGGGCTCGGCATCGGCTGCATGCCGGATTTCCTGGCCCGCGAGCCGCTGGCAGCCGGCACGTTGCGCACGGTGCTCGGCGAGCACATCAAGGCCCCGGCCCAATTCTTCATGCTGTGGCCGTCGAGTCGACATCTCTCCCCCAAGGTCAGGGTGTTCGTCGACTTCTTGAGTGAGCAGCTCTTCGCGACGGCTTGCGATGCCCTGCCCGATGTTCCGCCGACGCGTTACCGTCCGCGATAGGGTGGCACGCCCTGCTCCGGCAGCCACAGCCCGTCGGGTGGCGCCCCCGTCTGCCAGAACACGTCGATCGGCATGCCGCCGCGCGGGTACCAGTAGCCGCCGATCCGCAGCCAGCGCGGTGCCACCGCCTCGACGATCCGCCGCCCGATCAGGAGCGTGCAGCCCTCGTGGAAGCCGCCGTGGTTCCTGAAGCTGGCGAGGAACAGCTTCAGCGCCTTGCTCTCGACCAGCCAGTCGCCCGGCACATAGTCGATGACGAGGTGCGCGAAGTCCGGCTGGCCGGTGACCGGGCACAGCGAGGTGAACTCCGGGCAGGCGAAGCGCACGAGGTAGGTCGCCGCCGGGTCCGGGTTGGGCACCCGCTCCAGCACCGCCTCGGCCGGCGAGGCCGGGGCCGGCACCGCATGGCCCAGCAGGCTGAGCTCGGACATGTTTTCGCTTGGCACGACCGCACCTCCTCGTCACGCCGCATCTGCCCCCTCATCGCACGGTTCGTCACCGGCCGCGCCGGTGCATTGCCGCGGGGCCGTCAGATCTCGAGCTGGGTGCCGAGCTCGACGACCCGCTCGGGAGGAATGGCAAAGTAGGTCGTAGCCGACAGGTTGCAGGCGGACAGGAAGGTGAAGACACGGCCCTCGACCGGGCCCATGGGCGGCCGTGCCGTCGGGATCAGGGTCTCGCGGCCGATGAAGTAGGAGACGCGCTTGCGGTCGGTGTGGAGGCCGTGCGCCCGGCAGATGTTCAGGGCGGCGGGCACGTCGGGCTGGTCCATGAAGCCGTAGTGGACCACCGCCCGCAGGAAACCGGCCGGCAGCGGTGCGACCTCGACCCGGCTGGCCGCCGGCACGTAGGGGACGTCCTCGGTGCGCACGGTCATCAGCACGACCTGCTCGTGCAGCACCTGATTGTGCTCGATATTGTGCAGCAGCGCCGTCGGCACGACGTCCGGGTTGCCGGTCATGTAGACGGCCGTCCCACGCACGCGCAGCAGCTTGGGATCGAGCTGCGCGAGGAACGTGGCCACGGCCGGCTGGCGTCCGTACAGCTTGTCCCACAGCATCTCGCGCCCACGCCGCCAAACGATGACCAGGTAGGCGAACGCAGCGGCCACCACGAGCGGGAACCAGCCGCCGGAAGGGATCTTGAGAGCGTTGGCGGCGAAGTAGGCGAGGTCGATCGCGAGAAAGATCGCGAACACCGGGATCGCGACTAGGCCCCAGCCCCAGGCCCACGCTGCCACCATGCAGGCTAGGACGGCGTCGATCGCCATGGCCCCGGTGACCGAGATGCCGTAGGCGGCCGCGAGGTTCGCCGATGAGCCGAACGCCACCACCAGTGCGAGCACGCCCGCCATCAACATCCAGTTGATGCGCGGGATGTAGATCTGGCCGATCTCGCTGGCCGAGGTATGAAGGACGGTCATCCGCGGCAGGTAGCCGAGCTGGATCGCCTGTCGGGTGAGGGAGAAGACGCCCGAGATCACCGCCTGGCTGGCGATGATGGCAGCAACGGTGGCGAGACCGATCAGCGGCCACAGCGCCCAGCCCGGTGCCAGGTGGTAGAACGGCTGGGCCAGCGCCGACGGGTCGCGCAGTACCAGGGCACCCTGGCCGAAATAATTCACCACCAAAGCGGGGAGCACGAGGCCGAGCCAGGTCGTCCGGATCGCCGTCTTGCCGAAATGGCCCATGTCGGCGTAGAGCGCCTCGGCGCCGGTCACCGCGAGGACGATGGCCCCTAACGCCACGAATGCCTGCCAGCCGGCGACTCCGAACAGGCCCCACGCATAGCGCGGGTCCAGTGCGGCGAGCACGCTCGGGTTCTGGACGATCTGCGCCAGGCCCAGCAGCGCCAGCGTCGCGAACCAGATGAGCATCACCGGGCCGAACACCGCGCCGACCTTGGCCGTCCCCCGGCTCTGCAGGACGAACAGGCCGAGCAGGACGAGGGCGGCAACCGGCACGACGTAGGGCTCGAGCCCCGGCGCCGCGGTTTCCAGGCCCTCGACCGCCGACAGCACCGAGATCGCCGGCGTGATCAGGCCGTCGCCGTAGAACAGGGCCAGCCCGGCGATGGTCAGGCCGGGGATCAGCCAGTGCAGCCCCGTCGACCGCGGCACGGCGCGCAGGGCGAGCGTGCCCAGGGCCAGCACGCCGCCCTCGCCGTTATTGTCGGCACGCAGGATCAGCACGACATACTTGATGGTGACGACCAGGATTAGCGACCAGAACACCAGCGACAGCACGCCCAGCACCGAGGCGTCGCCTAGCTCGAGCCCGCCCGCATGGCCGAACGCCTCGCGCATGGTGTAGAGCGGGCTGGTGCCGATATCGCCGTAGACGACGCCAAGCGCCGCCAGCAGCAACGGACGCAGATCGCGCCGCCGGTGGGATTCCTCAGCCGACTTGTCCCCGACCATTCTCATCAGCTCCGTTCCCGCCTTCGTTCATACGCCCGGTCCGCATCGGCTCGGAGCTTGTGGGCGGGTCAAGCCGTTAACCCTGCGGCGGCCGTGATCGTTCCGTGCCGCAATGTAGCGCAGGGAGAGACTGATGCATTGTCAGCTGCTGCACACCGGCCCGGATGGCCTGCGGACCCTGGTGGCCGTGCTCGACACCGGCGACCGGACCATGGCGGCGCTGGGCGAGATCGCCAGGCGCGAGCGACTGACGGCGGCCCAATTCACCGCCATCGGAGCCTTCAGCGAGGCGAGGCTCGCCTTTTTCGACTGGGAGACCAAGGCGTACGAGGAGATCCCGGTGGCGGAGCAGGTCGAGGTCGCGAGCCTTCTGGGCGACATCGGCGTCGACGAGGCGGGTGAGCCCGCCCTGCATGTCCACGCGGTTCTGGGCCGGCGCGGCGGCGCGACCCTGGCCGGCCATCTGCTCGACGGCACGGTGCGCCCCACGCTTGAGGTCGTGCTCACCGAGACCCCGGCCCACCTGCGCCGGCGGCACGATCCGGCCACCGGCCTCAGCCTGATCCGCCTGCCGCGGTGACGGCCGGGCTCAGCGCCCGCCGATCACCAGCCGCGAGCGCGCCGCCTCCTCGTCCAGCCAGTCGAGGAAGGCCCGCACGCGCGGCGCCTCGCCGTGCCCCGCCGGCACCACCGCGTAGTAGCTGTAGTCGGCGGGCCGGCTCTGCGTGAACGGTCGCACCAGCCGGCCGTTCGCCAGCTCGTCGGCGCACAGCCCGCCGCGGCCCAGCGCCACGCCGAGGCCGCGCTCGCACGCCGTCAGCATCATCAGCGCGTCGGTGCATCCCGGCCCGCGGTCGAAGTCCCACCCCTCGACGC
>JAPJRA010000172.1 GCA_030824835.1 Geminicoccaceae bacterium
CACCAAGGAGCTGCTGTTCGTCGAGGCGCTCGAGACGATCCTCGACAAGCTCCGGGCCAGCGTCGGGATCATGGCACGAGGGCGCGAATCCGCTGCCGATCGTCTGCGGGCGATCGTGGCCGTCATGTTCACCGAGATCGGGCGACTGAAGGCGTTGATTCGGGTCGCGGAAGGCGGCGGAGCGCGGCCCGACGATGCCGGCCGGGCCGTGCTCCGCCGCGGGCTGCGCCTGCTTCGCGGCGATATCGCCCAGGTGATCCGCGATGGCACCCGAAGCGGGCAGTTTGCGGAGGTCGACGCGGAACTGGCCGCCATGGTCGTGCTGGGCGGCATCCGGATGGCGGCCGACAGCGCCAGCGACGATCCGGCCCATGCGGTGGCCGCCCTGCTGCTGGGCGGGCTGGTCCGCGTGTCGCCCACCCATCTCCAACCACCAGCCTGACCGGACCCCTCAGTCATGCGGTATCTACGTCTGGCCCTCGTGACCGCCGGTCTCTCCGCCGCGGCAGGCATCGCTGCCTACGGCCATCTCGAGTAGGGGTCGTCGGTGGCCGAGAAGGCGACGGCCGCACCAGCCGAAGGGCCGAAGATCGCGGTGACGGCCGCAACCGCGCAGCGACAGGACGTGCCGGTCACCCGCTCGTCCGTAGGCTGGGTCGAGCCCGTCGCAACCGTCACGGTACGGGCCCGGGTCGAGGGCGAGGTGCTCGAGCAGCACGTCACCGACGGGCAGCTCGTGCACAAGGGCGATCTGCTGTTCCAGATCGACGACCGCGAGATCCGCGCCGGCATCGCCAAGGACGAGGCGATGCTCGCCCGCGATCGCGCCACCCTCGCGCGCGCCCAGGCCGACCTGCAGCGGGCCCAAGACCTGCTCCAGAAGCGGGTCACGGCGCAGCAGCAGGTGGATCAGACCGAGGCCGATGCGAAGATCGCCACCGCCAACGTGCAGGCAGATCAGGCTGCGCTCGACACGGATCGCATTCGGCTGGACTTCAGCACCGTGCGCGCGCCCATCGATGGTCGGGTCGGCGTGGTGCGCGTGACACCCGGCAACATCGTGCGTGCCTCGGATGGCGGCGACGGGTTGGTGACGATCACGCAGATGAAACCTCTACGGGTCAGCTTCACCTTGCCCGAGCGCGATCTCGTGGCCGTGCGCGCGGCCGACGCGCGGGGCGACGTGGCGGTGCGGGTGTTCGTCCATGGTGCGGCGCAGCCGCTGGCGTCGGGCAGCCTCAACTTCATCGACAGCAGCGTCGACACGGCCTCCGGCACGATCACCGCCAAGGCCACCGTCCCCAACGAGGACGGCGCGCTGTGGCCTGGCCAGTATGTCGACATCGAGCTGGTGTTGGGCAAGATCGCGGCTGCCGTCACCATCCCGACCGTGGCGGTCCAGCCGGGACAAGATGGGCCGTTCGTGTATGTCGTCGGTGCGGACTCCAAGGTCGCGGTCCGTAAGGTGGTGACCGGCGAGGCTGTCGGCGAGAATGTGGTCGTGACGGATGGCCTCGTGGCCGGGGATCAGGTCGTCGTCGAAGGCCAGCTGCGTCTGCGCGACGGCAGCCGCGTGGCGGCAACGGTCAGGCCGGAACCGCACAGCGTCGCCCAGGCGCTGCCGGGAGCCGGCTCGTGAATTTCTCGGCGCTGTTCATTCGCCGCCCGGTCGCCACGATCCTGCTCACCGTCGCCATGACGCTGGGAGGCATGTTCGCCTACGGCCAGCTGCCGGTGGCGGCGCTGCCGCAGGTTGATTTTCCGACGGTCTCCGTCTCGGCCGATCTGGCCGGGGCGTCGCCGGACACCATGGCCAACTCGGTCGCCACCCCGCTGATCAAGCAGTTCTCGACCATCCCGGCGATCCAGCAGATCAGCAGCACCAGCTCGCAGGGCTCGACCTCGATCGTCATCGAGTTCGATCTCGACCGCAACATCGACCAGGCCGCGGCCGACGTGCAGGCGGCCATCGCTCGCACCCAGCGCCAGCTGCCGATCGAGATGACGACGCAGCCCAGCTATCGCAAGCTCAACCCCGCCGACGCGCCGATCCTGCTGCTGACGCTGCAGAGCGACACGACCCCGCTGCCGGACCTCGACGCCTTCGCGCAGCAGGTGATCTCACCCGCGCTCTCGACCATCGACGGTGTCGGCCAGGTGCAGGTCTACGGCAGCCAGAAATATGCGGTACGAATCCAGCTCGATCCGGACCTGCTGGCGGCGCGCGGCATCGGCGTCGACGAGATCGAGACCGCCGTCGGTGCGGCCAACGCCAACACGCCGGTGGGCACCGTTCAGGGCCGCTCGCAGAACCTGACCATCGAGGCGCGGACCCAGCTTGCCGACGCCACGGGCTTTCGCGACCTGATCGTGGCGATGCGCAACGGCCATCCGGTGCGCCTCGGCGAGGTCGCGCGGGTCATCGACTCGGTCGAGAACAACCAGCAGGCAAGCTGGTACGACGGCCAGCGGTCGCTGGTGCTGGCCGTGCAGCGCCAGCCGGGCGCCAACACCGTGGCGGTCGTCGACCGCGTCAACGCCATGCTGCCGCAGCTCACGGCCGACCTGGGCCCATCCGGCAGCATCCACGTCCTCAACGACCGCTCGGCCTCGGTGCGGGCTGCCGTGCACGACGTCCAGCTCACCCTTCTGGCGACCGTGGGCCTGGTGGTCCTGGTCATCTATTTCTTCCTCGGCCGCCTTGTCGCCACGGCGATCCCGAGCATCGCGGTGCCCGTCTCGATCATCGCGACGTTCGGCGCCATGCACCTGCTCGGCTACTCGATCGACAACATCTCGTTGCTGGCGCTGACGCTGTCGGTGGGCCTCGTCGTCGACGATGCCATCGTCATGCTGGAGAACATCGTCCGTCACGTCGATGAGGGGATGCCCCCGATGCAGGCGGCCCTGCGCGGGAGCCGGGAGATCGGCTTCACCATCGTTTCGATCACGGTTTCCTTGGTGGCCGTGTTCATCCCGGTGCTGCTGATGGGGGGTGTCGTCGGCCGGCTGTTCCGCGAGTTCGCGGTCGTGGTGACGATCGCCATCGCCGCCTCGGCTTTCGTCTCCCTGACCCTGACGCCGATGCTCTGCGCCCGCCTCCCGACCACGGACGGCCCGACGCACCGCAACCGGTTCGAGCGCGGCTTCGATCGTCTGCAGGCGGGTTATGGCGTGCTGCTGGACTTGGCCCTGCGCGCCAGGCCACTCCTGCTCGTGCTGTTCATCGCCACCATGGGGGCCACCGTCTGGCTGTTCCGCGACATTCCCAAGGGCTTCTTCCCGCAGGAGGACATCGGCCAGCTGTCGATCCGGACCGAGGCGCGCCAGGACGTGTCGTTCCCGGCCATGCAGGCGCTGCAACAGCAGGCCGAGGCCGTCCTCGAGCGATCGCCGCACGTGGCCCACGTGGCGTCGGTCGTTGGCGGCGGCGGGGCGTCCACAACGCTCAACAACGGCCGCTTCTTCGTCGAGCTCAAGCCGAAGGCCGAACGGGCGGCGCTGGAGCAGGTGGTGGCCGACCTCCGCCGCGACCTGAGCCGGATCCCCGGCATCGGCAGCTTCATCGTCCCGGTGCAGAATCTCAGCTTCGGTGGCCGGGCGAGCAAGAGCCAGTATCAGTTCGTCGTGCAGGGGATCGATCGCGACGGGCTCTACGATTGGGCGACCAGGCTCGGCGACCGGATGGGCCGGGACAGCGCCTTCGCCGACGTCTCCAGCGACCTGCAGAACACGGCGTTGCAGGCGCGGATCGTGATCGACCGGGACAAGGCGCGCCAGCTCGGCATCACCGCCGAGCAGCTGCGCTCGACGCTCTACACCGGCTTCGGCAGCCGGCAGGCCTCGACCATCTACGCCACCGGCGACGATTTTGCCGTCATCGTCGAGCTCGACCCGCGCCTTCCCTGGAGTGCCGATCGGCTCGACGATGTCCGGGTCGCGGCATCTTCCGGGCGCGTCGTGCCGCTGTCGGCGTTCGCGCGGATCGAGCGGGTCGCCGGCCCGCTGGCGATCAACCAGCTGGGCCAGCTGCCGGCGGTGACGATCTCCTTCAACCTGCCGCCCGGCACCTCTCTCGGCGACGCGGTGCAGCGGATCGAGGCGCTGAAGGCCGAGCTCGGCGTGCCGGCCACGATCAGCACCACCTTTTCCGGCACCGCGCGGGTGTTCCAGGAGGCGCTGGCGAACCAGGGATTGCTGCTGCTGGCGGCGGTGCTCACGATCTACATCGTGCTGGGCGTGCTCTATGAGAGCTTCATCCACCCGCTGACCATCCTCACCGGCCTGCCCGCCGCCGCGGTCGGGGCGCTGGCCGCGCTCACCCTGTTCGGCCAGGATCTCAGCGTCATCGCCACCATCGGCCTCCTGATGCTGATCGGGATCGTCAAGAAGAACGCGATCATGATGATCGACGTGGCGCTGGTCCGGCAACGCGAGGGCATGGCGCCGCTGGACGCCATCCGCACGGCCTGCCTGCTGCGGTTCCGGCCGATCATGATGACGACGCTGGCCGCCCTCATGGGCACGTTGCCGATCGCCATCGGTCAGGGTGCCAGCGCCGAGCTGCGTCAGCCGCTGGGCATCGCCGTCGTCGGCGGCCTGCTGGTCTCGCAGGTGCTGACCCTGTTCATCACGCCGGTGCTGTTCACCTACATGGAGGATCTGGCGGGCTGGATGCGCCGCGCCTCCGGTCGGCGCCGGTCCCGCCCGGCCGCCGCCTAGTCCGTCCTCGGCGGCACCTTCTCCAGCTGCATGCGGACATGCGGGATGCCGGCCTCGTCGAACGGCTCGCCGGCGATCGTGAAGCCCAGATGCCGGTAGAAGTCGACCGCCACGGTCTGAGCGTTGAGGACGGCGCTGTGGATCCCGGCAGCCGCCGCCTGCTGCAGCGCCGCCTCGATCAGCATCCGCCCAAGACCGGCACCGCGCCTGTCGCGCAGCACGGCCACGCGCTCGATCTTGGCGGTATCCGGCGGCACCACCCGCCAGCGCAGCGTGCCGACCGGGCGCCCGTCGACCCTGGCCACGAGATGCGTGGCCTCAGCGTCGTGCGCGTCGAGCTCCTCATCCAGCGGCACGCCCTGCTCGTCGACGAACACCGCCGTGCGAATGGCGTAGCAGACGGCCCGCTCCGCCTCGTCGCCCGCGATGCCGATCACGGGGACGCTCATGGCCCGCGCCGCAGCAGGTTGAGCCGCATGGGCTGCACGAACGCGCGGCCGCCTTCGACGGGCTCGCCGGAGGATAGGAACAGTTGCTCCATCTCCGCCTCCACCATGGCGAGCTTGGCCGCACGGTCGGGGCTGACCGCGACGAAGCGGGCGCGGACGGAGGGCCAGTCGGGCTCGACGATGCGCGTGGCGTAGAACGCTTCCTTGACCATGCGCAGGCCCAGGGTCGCCGCCGCATGCACGACCCGGAAAGCCTCCCGCCGGACCTCCGTCTCGTCCTCCAGCGGCTGCAGGAGCGCGAAATGGCTGCCCTCCGGCAGCGGCTCCACCACCAGCAGCTCACCGCCGGTGACCAGCACGCGGGCAGCTTCGGCGAGCGCCTGCCACTGCGCGTGCAGCGGCACGTGATGCAGGCTGTTGAAGTAGAGCACGAGGTCGAACCGACCGGAATCGAACGGCAACGCCTCGCCTCTGCCCGCGACCAGCGCCGCGCCGGGGGCCTCGGCGCGGGCTCGGGCCAGCTGCTCCAGCCCCGGGTCCAGGCCGACCGCCGTGGCGCCCTCGCGCGTGAGCCACCCCAGCAGCCGTCCGCCGCCGCAGCCGATCTCGAGCACGGTGCGCCCGCTCAGTGGGACCGTTTCGCGCAGGACATCGGTATGACGACGAAAATGTGGCTGCATGCCAGCGCAACTCCTACCTAATCATTCCACTGCCAGCAGGAAGCTCGAATGAAATGGATCCCGCATCCGCTCGTCGATAAGTTCGCGAGGGAAACTGACGCTGCCATGCGACGTCGGCAAGGGCCAGTCGCATGAACGGCACCATCGGCGTCGTCGTCACCTTGTTGGCTTTGCTGGCCGCCGCCGCGGGTGTCGGCTGGTGGGGCTGGAACCAGCTTGCCGACGTGCAGATGAGCGTGCACGGCTACATCGCGCTGGCGCTGGGCGTCGTCGCCACGCTGGGCCTGGGGATGGGCTTGATGTGGCTCGTCTATTATAGCCATCGGCGCGGCTTCGACGACGAAGCGGGGCGCGACTGAGCTTACCGGCGCGCGTGCAGTGGTGGGCCCACTCTTGCATAATGTCGAGCCCCCTAGTATTCACGGCGCTATGGTCCAGCGCCTTGCACTGACACTTTACTGCGGCTTATGCAGAAGTGCCTGTTCTTGCGCGGACTCAATCGCCAATATACGTCACCGCTCTGGATTTGCCCCGGCCGTGTGTACCGCCGTGCGTGTCTAGGCATTGGCTGCATGAACCAGCGAATCCATGGCCGGGGCCGGCCCGAGGACAACCAAGATGCCCGATACCACAACCGCTCTACGTCAAGCCGTGGAAACAGTCCGCGCCCAGATTCCCAAAGGTGAGCTGACCTTGGCCAGTGTTGAGCGGCTGCTCAAGGCGGCCGAGGCCGTCTGCGCCGAAACGGTCCCGGTCGCACCGCGGCCGGCCGCCAAGCCGTCGCCCCAGACGAACAAGCGCCAGGAGGAGCGCAAGAAGTGGGCTCGGATTGCTAAGCAGAATGAGAGAGAGGCCCGGTCAACTTCATCCTCCATAGAATAGAGGATTAATGACCATATGTTCTAGATTAGTAAATATTAATTAATGGTAAGGTATAACTTTTACAATATTAATAACTGTTGACTATCTATGTTTTAATATTTAACTAGAATAAGTTAATATTATGAGCAACTATTGATTTTACTGTAGAATTCAGATCCATGCAAATTCTAATGAGTAATTTGCCGTATAGTAAAGTTTAGCTGTGAGCGCGAGCTTGGCGGCGCATGCGGCTCGGGCGGTGCGCTGGCTGGGGCGGGAGGATTCGAACCTCCGGATGGCGGATCCAAAGTCCGCTGCCTTACCGCTTGGCGACGCCCCAAGCGCGCGGCGGACATTAGGATGTGCCGGTACCGGTGGCAACCTCGGAGGAGGTGGGATCGAGCGTTCGGCACGCGGCCACCCACCAGCGCGG
>JAPJRA010000173.1 GCA_030824835.1 Geminicoccaceae bacterium
CGATGGCGTGCTCCGTGATTTCATTGCCTTCGAGCATGCGTACTATCCGACCGTCATAGAGGATGAGCACGCGATCACAGCAGCCGACCAGCTCGTCATAGTCGGTGCTGTAGAACAAGATCGCAGCACCGGCGTCCGCAAGCTCCCGCATCAATCGGTACAGCTCCTGCTTGGTGCCGACGTCGATGCCGCGGGTCGGGTCGTTGAGCAGGATCAGCTGTGGGCGAGTGAGCAGCCACTTGCCGATCACCACCTTTTGCTGGTTGCCACCCGACAGCGTCCCGACAGGGTCATCCGCGTCGCCGATCTTGATGTGCAGGCGCTTGACCATCTCGTCCACGACGCGGCGCTCCTGGTCGCCGTCGACGATCCCGAGCCGCCCCATGCCAGCCAGGGCGGCGAGGCTCAGATTGTCCCGAATGGCCATCGGCAGCAGCAGACCCTCGGTCTTGCGGTCCTCGGGCACCAATGCCATGCCGCAGGCGGCCGAGCGGGCATGGGCGGGACTGGACGGCACGTAGGGTGCACCACCGATGCGGATGGTACCTTCGACGCCGCGCAGGACGCCGAACAACGCCAGCATCAACTCGCGTTGTCCTTGACCGTCCAGTCCGCCGAGACCAACGATCTCGCCCTTGCCTACCCCGAAGGTCAGGTCCGCCAGCCGATCACTCCAGCCGAGCCCCGTCACCTCCAAACATTTCTCAAGATGCGGCCGGGCCACCGGCTTTGGCGGATATACTTGAGTGATGTCCCGACCGATCATCAGCCGCACGATCTCCTGATCGGTACGTGTTCCATGCGCAAAGGTCTCGACATGGCGGCCGTTGCGGAAGACCGAGCAGGTGTCGGCGAGCGCCGCGATCTCGTGCATGCGATGGGAGATGTAGAGAAGGGCCAAGCCGTCCCGGCGCAGCTGATGTAACAGCTCGAAGACACGCTCCACATCGGCTGCCGTCAGCGCCGAGGTCGCTTCATCCAGGATCAGCAGCCGCGGCCGCAACGCCAGCGCCTTGGCGATCTCCACGAGCTGTCGCCGAGACAGGGGCAGGTCCTTGATGCGGGTCCGTGGATCGATGTCGCCACAACCGAGTCGGCCCAGATACTCCGCAGCTCTGCGCCGCTGGGCCCCTTGGTCGATCATGCCGAAGCGGCGCGGCGGGTCGGCCAGGCACACATTGTCCGCGATACTGAGATCGGGGACCAGCGACAGCTCCTGGAAGATGGCGACGATACCGGCGCGGTTCGCAGCGCTGGGGCCAGCGAAGCGAACGGGTTGACCGGCCAGTCGAATCTCACCCACGTCGGGCTGCACGACGCCCGAGATGATCTTGATCAGGGTGGACTTTCCAGCCCCGTTCTCGCCGAGAACCGCGTGAATCGAGCCCGGCCGACAATTGAAGTCGACCTCCTCCAATGCACGCACACCACCATATCGCTTGGCGATGCCACGCAGTTCGAGCAGCGGCGCCGCAGTCGCGGCGTCAAGCTCGGCCATGCCGCTGCCCCCTCGCAGTTACAGACTCAAACAGAAGAGTGGGCGACGTTACGTCGCCCACTTACTCACAGCTACTGCACGTTGTCCGCGGTCTTGCCCATGATCTCGACCGCGCTGATGTTGACGTCACAGGGAGGGAACGCATTGACGGTGAAGAAATTATCGGTGAGATCCGACCAATAGTTCTTGCCGTCCTCCAGCGTCGTATAGTCGGCGTAAGGGATCGGTATCGAGATCATCTGCGGCATCGGGTTGCCCTCGAGCGCGGCGATAGCCGCCTTCATCGAGATGGCGACCAGACCCGGCGACTGGCCGTAGGACAGGCCCCTCAGCCCCTTGTCCTTGTACTCGGCGATGTACTTGCGAAAGCCGTTCTCGCCCTCGCCGGCCATCGGGACCAAGGGATGACCCGCATCGAGGAACGCGCGCACCGAGCCCGTCGAGCCGCCCTGGGTGAACAGGCCGACGAACTGGCCGTGCACGGCCAGAGCATCGGCCGTAGCCTTCTGCGCGGTGCCGTCGTCCCAGTTGCCGACGACCTCGACGATCTCCAGGTTCGGGGCCTCCTTCTCCATCACCTCGTGGAAGCCGAGATGACGATCGCGGTCGACCGAGTTGCCGGGGACGCCGCGCACCTCGAGGATCTTGCCGGTGCGCACGTCGCCCAGCTCCTTCAGCAGGAACTCGGCCGACATGACGCCCATCTGGTGCTGGTCCTCATTGACCATCATCACCGCGTCGGTATCGAGGATGTTGTCGAACGGCACGATGACCACGCCATTGCGGTCGGCCAGCTTGATCACCCGATCGAAGCCTTCCGGGCTGACGGCGATGGTCACGATCGCGTCGTAACCCTGATTGATGAAATCCTCAATGGCTCCAAGCTGCGCCGCCGCGTCGGTGCCGGTGGAGATGACCTTGAATTCCTTGATCTTGTCCTTGATGCCGGGGGTCTCGGCGAAGGCCTTGGCGGTCTGGATCATCTGGATCCGCCACGTGTTGCCGACGAAGCCGTTGACCAACGCGATGCGGTAGGGCCCTGGCTTGGCATCCCACTGGAACATCTTGGTTTCGGCATTCCAGGGCTTGAAGCACTCCGGCAGGTAGCCGGCGCCCGTCACCACTTTCGGCTTGGCCCAGGCGCCACCGGCCGCCAAGCCCAAGGCGCCGACCATGGCGGCGCCCAACATGAAACGACGTACCGGCATCATACTTTACTCCCTAAGCAGGGGGCGGATGCCCCGTTCTTGTTTTGGCTCACCGCAGCTCAACTATTCGGCAGCAATACGATGCCAGCCCGCCTGGACTTCGGGATCTTTGTAGATCACGCCGTCCTTCATGATCATGGCAAATCGGCTGCGATCCGCCATGATGCTGATGTTATGGAGAGGATTGCCATCGACCAACAGCAAATCGGCCAGATAGCCCTCGCGCAGCTGGCCGAGCTCGCCGCCCATCCGCATCAGCTCGCCGCCATAGCGTGTGGCGCAGATCAGCGCCTCCATCGGTGAGTAGCCGAACAGGTTGACGAAATGCTGTAGGTCACGCGCGTTGGTTCCCTGCGGCGTCCAGGCGAAACCGTAGTCGCCGCCGATCACCACGCGAATGCCGCGCTTCTTCACCTCGGCATAGACCTCGGCGGTCTTCTCGAGGTTGCGCTGCATGCCCATCTGCTCGACCATCGCCGCCGTGATGCCCCAGGGCTCCGCCTCGTAGACCGTGTTGTGCAGGAGCCCGACCGCGGGGCCCAGAAAGATCCGATCCTTGGCCGCCTCCATCATGTCGAGCGCCTCCTCGTCGGCGAACTCGCAATGATAGATACAATCGACCCCGCAGCGGATGGAGAGCTTGACGCTGTTGGCCGACCTGGAATGGGTGGCCACCTGCTTGCCGAACTCGTGCGCGATCTCGCAGGCCATGCGCACTTCCGCATCCGAATAGGTGGTGCAGCCGGCCGGAGCATGCGGATAGAAATCGTCGCCGGAGACGTTCAGCTTGATGTTGTCGACACCCTCGCGGATGAAGGTCCGCACGGCACGTCGGACTTCCTCGGGCCCGTCCGCGACGGCAGCGAAGCTCTCACGGTGCAGATGCAGCTGGCGCTCGTCGCCGAGGCCGCCGGTCGCCACGATCTCGGGGCTGGCGGCGCGCATTCGCGGGCCCTGCAGCTCGCCCGCGTTGATCGCGTTGCGCACCGCCACGTCGAGTCGCGGTTTCGCGGACGCTGCCGAGTAGACACTGGTGAACCCGCTGTCCAGCAGCAGCTTCGCGTTGGCCGCCGTCTTGAGGGTGTGATCTTCGGGCGGAATCATGCCCAGCTGATAGGGCAGCGCCACCCCCGTGAAAGAGGGGTGGCAATGGCCTTCGACCATCCCCGGCATCAAGGTCATGCCGTGACCGCCGACCACCCGTGCCGCCTGGTCACGTCCGATCTGCTTGTGGCCGCGGGCCACGGTGCGGATGCGGTTGCCCACAACCAATACTTCCCCCGGGAACGGCTCCGCTCCCGAGGCATCAAGCACGACGACGTCCGTGAACAGTACCGGACCCATCTTTGCCTCCCTGATGGTCTGCCTTAGTGGCAGCGTCCACCGTTATTGCTCGGGAGGATCGTCCTATTGGGCGCCCGTGTCAATGCGCCAGCCGCGCGAGTGTCGTCAGGAACGCGGCAAGCGACGCGGGACCTGCCAGCCATCGCGCAGCGCCAGCCACAGGACGATCATGGCCAAGCACAGCGGCGGTCCCCAGCCGGCGAGGATCGGGTTGAGCAGGGCCACTTCGCCGAGCGCGCTGGTGACACCGCTCACGATAAGCAGCGTGAAACCAATGGCGACGGCGGTCATGAACACGGGCGCGATGGAGGCAGTACGGCTGAATCGGCGGACCAGGGCGAAGGCGAGCATCATCAGGAACATCGGCACGAAGGCGCCGGCGATGCGCTGGTTGATCCAGGTCAGATACGGATCGCGCGCCCGTAGCCCGTAGCCGTCCGCAGCGGCGATCGCCACGAGCTGCGACAGCTCGAGCTCCCGTGGTGGCCGGGCCAGGAGCCGAATGCGCTCGATGTCTATATGCCCGGGCCAATCTACCAGCGGAAGCCTGTCCACCGTGCGATCGCCGACCCGCGAGCGGGTAACCAGATGCAGCTCCCACCCATCCGCCGTCGGCGTGGCCTTGGCCGCCTGTAATCGCTCGGTGAGAATACCGTCGTCACCGCGACGGAAGATCGTGACGTCGTCGATTTCGCCCATGGCGGCAGCGTTGGCCGACATTCGGACGATGTCGTTGCCGGCACGCAACCAATAGTAGCCACCGACCTGACCCTCCGTCAGGCTGCGCTTGTACTCGCCGATGCCCCATACGCGCAGCTCGTTGGCCGCGCGCGGCAGCGCCTGGTCGTCGACAACGAACTTGAACGCCATCAGCGCGAGACCGGCTGGCAGCAGCATGCGCAGAATGCGCATCGGCGTGACGCCGATACTCCAGATCACCACGAGTTCCCGGTGCCGCAGGAGATCGGCCACCGCGAGCAGCCCGGCGATCAGCGCGGCAATGGGCATCAGCTCCGAGAGCATGATCGGCAGGCGCAGGCTGAAATATCGCAGGCCTGCGACCAGGGGCCCCTCCGGAGAGCGGGCCAGCTCCGGGCCGACATCGATCAAGTCGATCACCGTGGCGAAACCGATGATGCCAAACAGGACCACCAAGAACCGCACCAGAAACATGCGGTTCAGATACTTCATCAGCACGCTCATCGGCGGACCGAGGGCGACGTACGCCGCCGCGGCAGAAGCCGACCGAGCCGATCGACCTGAGAATCCAGCCAGAGCCCGAATCGTGGATCCGGGACGCGCGTCGCCGAGCGGACGAGCAGCAACATCGAGACCAGGGCGAAGACGGCGTACGGCACCCACAGCCCGAGCCAGGACGGCAGCTTGTTGTTGTCCGCCAGAGACTCGCCGACCTGGATGATCTGGTAGAAGGCGATCAGCATCGCCAGGCCGACGACCAGGCCGTAGGAGCGCTGGCTGCGGACTCGACCGATGGCCAGCGGGATCGCCATCAGCGGCAGCACCGGCAGGATGGCGATGCGCACCAAGCGGCCGTCCAGCTCGGAGGAAATCTCCCACGGATCGATTTCGGGTGGCGGACGGCCCAATGCCGACCACAGCTCGTACAATGTCATTTCGCGCTCGTCTTCGCCGCGTGGCCGGAAGTCATCGTCGGGATTGGCGAAGGTGGTCTCGAACTCGCGAAAACGAATCACAACCTCGCCGGATCCATCGGCGCTGTTGGGGGGCATCAGCTGCTGGACGCCGTTCTGCAGCTTGAGAACGATCGGGCTTGTTGGGCTGCTACGCTCGGCATGTCCGGTGGCAGCCGTGATCGTCGTGGTGTTGCCGTCGGCTTTGGCCTGGTAGAGGAAGACCTTTTCCATGGCGGATTTGTCGTCGGAAATATGCTCGACCATGTAGGTCGTGTCGCCCAGGGTCGTAAACAGGCCGCTCTGAAGCAAAGTCGTGAACGAGGCATTGGTCAGCGCGTAGGTAGCGGCTCTATAGGCGTAGCGCGCGTAGGGCTGAAGGATGCTCACCAGCAGCGCGGCGACCAGGGATAAGGCGAAGGCGGCCACCATTATAGGCCGCATCAGCTGCGGCAGCCCGGCACCGGAAGCGTACATGGCGGCCAGCTCGCCCTCGCGGCCAAGCCGATTGAACGTCAGCAGGATGCCCAAAAAGAAGGACACCGGCAGGGCCAGACCCATATAGTGCGGGATCAGGTAGCCCAGCATCTCGAAAACGACGAACAGACTCCCGCGCCAGCCGACCACCAGGTCGATCACACGCAGCGTCCGCTCGGCCAACAGGGCGATCAAGGCCACCAGAATGGTGGTGAGCATCGGGCGCGCGATCTGCGCGAGGAGATAGCGGCTATAGATCGACATGCGAAGTGCCCCGGCCGCTGCCCCACGTTCCGGCGGGACGGTTCGCCGCCGGTGTCTTGCGCCCTGGACCGCCGTAGGATGGTTTAGCCAGCGGCTTGCAACCGGACGGCAGCCGGCCCCTCGCTTGGCTGCAGCCGCCGCTTGAACACACGGGTGAACCCGCCCGTGGCCAAATCGAAGCGGCGCAGCTCGAGGTCGATCTCCCAACCGCCTTCGACTGGTACCAGATCATACAGAATGTAGCCGCCTTCATGATGCCGATCGCCGCCATGCAGCGACGCCGACGGGGCACCCACCACTGGGATCGATGCTCGAGCCGACGGCAGGGCACCAAGCTGGAAAATGTGCTGATGTCCGCACAGGACCAGATGCACTGGCCGCTTCCACAGCAGTGCCGCGAGCTCGTCGCTGTCGACGAGCCGCCGACGGTAGTCTGTCATCGTCGCCACCGGCGGATGGTGCAGCAGGAGCACGCGGCAGGCGCCGTCGTCGCCGGCACTGTCGAGTGCCCGTCCGAGCGCCTCGATCTGCGGCCGACCAAGACGCCCCGTGGCGAACGTCGGTGGTGTCGCCACCGCGGTCGACATCCCGAAGAGAACGATCTCGCCGCGCCGCCGCGCGAACGGAAAGGCGGCCGCCTCGCCGCCACCAAGGCCGAGCGCAAGGATGGCTACACCACCCTC
>JAPJRA010000174.1 GCA_030824835.1 Geminicoccaceae bacterium
GTTGAGACCACCCCGGTGAGCATGGAAGTCACCATGTATCTGCCGGCGCAGGCCTAAGCAGAATTATCGCCGCCGGCGGCGGCTCCAGCCATGCAGGTGCGTGTGCTCGGCGCTGCCGCCGGCGGCGGTTTCCCGCAATGGAATGCGCATAGCGAGGCCTCGCTGCGCGCTCGTCGTGGCGATCCCATGGCACGGCCGGCCACGCAGGCGTCGATCGCCGTCTCCGGCGACGGTCAGCGCTGGCTTTTGCTGAACGCCTCGCCGGATCTCCGCCAGCAGATCGAGGCACAGTCGGTTCTGCACCCCAAATCCGGGCTGCGCTCGACTCCGATCGCAGCCGTGGTTCTCACCAACGGCGATGTCGACGCGGTGGCCGGGCTGCTGCACCTGCGCGAGGGGACCCCGTTCGCCCTTTATGCCCACGCCAAGGTGCTGGCGGTGCTGGATGGAAATCCGATCTTCGAGGTAGTCGACCGCAAGGTCGTGCCGCGGCGTGAGCTCCACAGCGACCGACGCACCATGCTGACGGATGCGGCCGAGCGCGAGCTGGGTCTCGAGGTCCTGCCATTCCTGGCGCCGGGCAAGTTGCCGCTTTACCTGGAAGGGGGCAGCGACACCCTGAACACGGCGGCCATGGAAGGGGACACGCTGGGCCTGGAGATCGAAGCCGACGGTGGACGGCTGCTCTATGTCGCCAACTGCGCCCGGCTCACCGATGCCCTGATCGACCGGGTCGCCGGCGCCGACGTCCTGTTCATGGACGGCACGCTGTGGCGTGACGACGAGATGATCGAGCAGGGCGTGGGGCGGAAAACCGGGCGCCGGATGGGGCATGTCAGCATGAGCGGCCCGGATGGCGCGATCGAGCGACTGGCGCGCGTGCCGGTCGGGCGGCGCATCTTCATTCACGTCAACAACACCAACCCGGCCCTGCTTGCCGACAGCCCCGAGCGGGCGGCGATCGAGCGGGCGGGCTGGGAAGTAGCCTTCGACGGCATGGAGCTCAGCCTATGACCTCGGCTCGCTACGCCGACCTCGCCACCGCCGATCAGCTCGAGGCAGCGCTTCGGGAGATCGGTGCCGAGCGCTACCATATCCTGCACCCGTTCCACCGCCTGCTGCATACCGGCAAGCTCGACCGCGGACAGGTGCAGGCCTGGGCGCTGAACCGCTACTACTATCAGAGTCGCATCCCGATGAAGGACGCGGCGTTGCTGTCGCGTTGTGCCGACGCGGCGCTGCGCCGCGAGTGGCAGGTGCGCCTGCTCGACCACGACGGCACCGGCGACCAGGAAGGCGGCATCGTCCGCTGGCTGCGCCTGTGCCAGGGCCTGGGCCTGGACCCCAACTATGTCCGCTCCGAGGAGGGCATCCTGCCGGCCACCAAGTTCGCGGTGGATGCCTATGTCCATTTCGTCCGCGAGCAGCCGCTGTTGGAGGCCATTGCCTCGTCGCTGACCGAGCTGTTCGCGCCCAAGATCCACGAGGAGCGCATCCCCGGCCTGTTGCAGCACTACAGCTTCGTGACCGAGGAGATGGTGGCCTATTTCCGCCGCCGGCTCGACCAGGCGCCGCGGGACGCCGGCTTCGCCCTCGACTATGTGCGGCGCCATGCGGACACGCCCGAGAAGCGGCTGGCCGTGGCGAACGCGTTGATCTTCAAGTGCAGCGTGCTCTGGGCCCAGCTCGACGCGCTGAACCATGCCTATGTCCTCGGCGGCGGCGTGCCGATTGGCGCGTTCCGGCCACAGGATCTCGCGGCCAGGGTCGCAGCATGAGCCTGGACACCCTCAGCGAGACCGATCGCGTGGCACTGCCGCGATGGGTCCGCATGCGCTTCGATCCGGTGCGCGACCGGTGGGTGCTGCTGGCGCCGGAGCGGGTGCTTTTCCCGTGTGCCACCTCGGTGACGATCATCGAGCGGCTGGGTGAGGGTCGGCGGGTGGACGAGCTGGTGACGGCACTGGCCGACGAGTTCGAGGCGCCGCGGGCGACGATCAGCACCGATGTCCGGCAGATGCTGCAGGGGCTGGCCGATCAGGGCTTCCTTGCGGTGGAGACGGCGCATGGCTGAGCCGCTGACGGGTGCCCTGGCACGCCAGAGCCCGTGGACCGAACCGCCGATGGGCCTTCTGGCGGAGCTCACCCATCGCTGCCCGCTGCAATGCCCGTACTGCTCCAACCCGCTCGAGCTCGAGCGGGCCAACGCGGAGCTGACCACCGCCGAATGGTGCCGCGTGTTCGACGAGGCGGCGGCATTGGGTGTGCTGCAGCTGCATCTTTCCGGCGGCGAGCCGACCGCGCGCACCGACCTCGAGGCGATCGTGGCGCACGCGCGCGCGGCCGGCCTCTACACCAACCTGATCACGGCGGGCGTGCTGCTCGACGGCCCGCGCCTGCAGCGCCTGCGCGATGCGGGGCTCGACCATGTGCAGCTGAGCTTCCAGGCGGCCGAGGCCGCCACGGCGGACCGGATTGGTGGCTATCGCGGCGGTCATGCCAAGAAGCTCGCGGTGGCGCAGCTCGTTCACGACGCCGGCCTGCCGCTGACGGTCAATGCCGTCGTGCATCGGCAGAATCTCGACCAGCTCGAGGCGATGATTGATCTGGCGCTGGAATTCGGCGCCCATCGGCTCGAGGTGGCGCATGTGCAGTATTACGGCTGGGCGCTGAAGAACCGTGCCGCGCTGATGCCGACGCGCGAGCAGCTCGAGGCGGCTACCGCCATCGTCGAGCGCGCCCGCGGCGACCTGCGCGGTCGTCTGGCCATCGACTACGTGATCCCGGACTATTGGGCGAAGCGCCCTAAGCCGTGCATGGGTGGCTGGGGCAGCACCATCTTCAACGTGACGCCCCAGGGCAAGGTCATGCCCTGCCATGCCGCGGCGTCGATTCCAGGCCTCGAGTTCACCTCGGTCCGCGACCGGTCGCTGCAGTGGATCTGGCAGCAAAGCCCGGCGTTCCAGACCTTCCGCGGCACGGCATGGCTGCCCGAGCCTTGCCAGTCTTGCGCGCTGAAGGAGGTCGATTTCGGCGGTTGCCGCTGCCAGGCCATGGCTCTCGCGGGGAGCGCCACGGCGACTGATCCGGCCTGCGAGCTGTCGCCGCTGCACGAGGCCATGTTCACGGTCGCCCGGAAGGAATCGGCAGCGCCGCCGCCACCCTATGTCTACCGGCGTCCGCATCGCGAGGCGCCCGAGCAGGGGCCGGTCCGCCTGCTGGAGATCGAGCCCGCCTGACGGCAGCCTGGATTTTACCCGGATAATATTGACTTGGGTATTTCATCCGGGTAAATACCCCGCGACAAATCCGACGCGGGGTGAAAGCGATGGACGAGCTCCAGACAGTGACGGCCTTCGCCGGTGACCGCCGCATTGCGGCCGGGGCGCTGGCGCAGGTGGCGGTGACGGTGAAGCAGCTGCTCGATCGGGGCGGGAGCGAGGCGATCCTGGTCTTCGACGATGACAGCGGCAAGGTCGTCGAGGTCGATTTCCGTGGCTCGACCGACGATGTCCGCCGCCGTTTCGCGCAGCCGGAGCCGCCCCCTGGCCGTGGTCCAGGCAGGCCCAAGCTGGGCGTGGTGGCCCGCGAGGTGACGCTGCTGCCGCGCCACTGGGACTGGCTCGCCGGCCAGCCCGGCGGGGCCTCGGTGGCGTTGCGCAAGCTCGTCGAGGAAGCGCGGCGCGCCCATGCAGGCCGGGACCGCGTGCGCCGGGCGCAGGAGGCGGCCTACCGGTTCATGTCGGCCATGGCCGGCGATCGACCCGGCTTCGAGGAGGCGGCGCGGGCCCTGTTCGCCGGGGATCGGGAGCGCTTCGCTGCGATGATGGCACGGTGGCCCACCGACATTGGCCGGCATGTCGCCATGTTGGCAGCCAGGTCATTCGAGCCGGCTGATCAGCCGGCCAGTGCCTGATCCAGGGCCGCGATCAACCGGTCGACCTCGGCCAGCGTGTTGTAATGGACCATCGACACCCGGACGACGCCATCCTGGCCCTCGAGGCCCAACGCCTCGATCAGGTGGCGGGCGTAAAAATCGCCGAAGCGGATACCGACTTGGTGCGGGTCGACGGCGGCGACCACGGCGCTCGATGGCCGGCCCTGGACGACGAAGCTGATCGTCGGCACCCGCTCGTCGCGGCTGCTGCCACGGCGGCCGACGATGCGCACATTGTTGCGGGCGCGTAGCCAGCCAAGCAGCCGCTCGGCCAGCGCCTCCTCGTGCGCTGCCATCACCTCGAACGGATCGGCCCGATGATGCTCGCCCAGCGCGGCTAGATATTCCGGGATGCCGGCGCAGCCATAGGCCAGCTCGTAGTTCACGTTGCCGGGCTGCAGCTTGTAGGGGACGCGGTCCTTGCCGATGAAGAAGTGGTTGAGGCTGGCCAGCTCCAGCAGCCGCTCAAAGCGACCCCACAGCACGGCCTGGTGCGGGCCGTAGGTCTTGTAGAAGCTGTAGACATACCAGTCGCAGCCCAGCGCCTGGACATCGACCCGCCGGTGCGGGGCCAAGGCCACGCCGTCGACGCAAAGCTCCGCTCCGACGGCATGGGCGAGGCCGGCGATCTCGGCGATCGGCATGATCGTGCCCAGCACGTTCGAGCAGTGGGTCACGCAGACCAGCCGGGTGCGCGGCCCCAGCAGCCGCTCGAGGTTGGCCAGGTCCAGCTCGTAGCTGGCGGGATCGACCCGCCACTCGCGGATCACGACCCCCTGCGCTTCGAGACCGCGCCAGGGGCCGATGTTCGATTCGTGGTCGACATTGGTGACGACGATCTCGTCCCCCGGGCGGAAGCCTGGGGCCATGCCGCGGGCGAGCTGCTGCAGCAGGAACGTGGTCGACGGGCCGATCACCAGCTCTTCCGGCCGCGCCGCGTTGACCATCCGGGCCAGGGCTGCGGTGGCCTCGGCGACCTTGCGCGCCGCGTCCCGAGACGGGGCATAGCTGGCGCCGTGCTGGACGGGGGTGGTGAGCAGAAACTCGCGAACCCGGTCGGCCACGCCCGCAAGCACTTGGCTGCCGCCGGCATTGTCCATGTAGGCCCAATCGCCCGCGAGCCCGGGAAAGTGGCGGCGGATGAAGGCGGTGTCGGCTTGCATCATGGCTCCATCAGCGACGGGCGGTGGCGAAACGCCGCTCCAGCACCGCGACCAGTCGGACCAGCGGCAGCAGCAGGGCGAGGTAGATCACGGCGGCGCCGATCAGCGGGGTCGGGTTGGCGGCGAGCGCCTGGGCCTGGGTCGCCTGCTTGAGCAGGTCCGGCATCGCCACCACCGAGGCAAGTGCTGTGTCCTTGATGACGTTGATGCAGTTGCCGGTCATCGGCGGGACCACGATTCGCGTCGCCTGCGGCAGGACGATCAGCCGCATCATCGGCCACCAGTGGAAGCCCAGAGCCCGAGCTGCCTCGAACTGGCCGCGCGGCACCGCCTCGATCCCCGACCGGAAGATCTCGGCGGCGTACGCGCAGGAAACCAGCGAGAGGGCTGCAGCCGCGGCCGCGAACGAGGTCAGCCGGATGCCGACGAAGGGCAGGGCGTAATAGATGATGACCAGCAGCACCAGCAGCGGGATGGCGCGGAACAGGTCGATGTAGACGACGGCACAGCCACGCAGCAGCTTGACACCATAGATGCGGGCGAGGGCCATGGCCAGCCCGCCGGCCATGCCGAGTACGATGCTGGTGAGGCCCAGCAGCACCGTCACCCACAATCCCGACAGCAGCAGGCGCCAGGTCTCGGCCAGCACGCCGAGATTGAAGAAGGTGTGGATGATGTCCATGGCGTGGCGGCGGGCCGGCGCTCGCCGGCCCGCGCAGGCTCACTTGGCCTTAGGCATGTCCGCGACCTGCACCGTGGTCGTGGCATCGTCGGCCGGCGTGCCGAACCAAGTCTGGTGCAGCTTGGCGATGAAGCCTTCTTTCTTCAGCGTCGTCAGGATGTCGTTGACCTGGCTGGCCAATGGCGAGTCCTTGGCGAACATGATCGAGTATTTCTCGCCGCTCGGGATACGCTCGACCACTTTGAACTGCGGCTTGTCCTTGGTGTAGTAGAGCAGGGCCGGGATGTCGCTGAGATAGCCGTCGATGCGCCCGGCCTGCAGGTCGAGCATGGCCGGTGCTAGCCCTTCGTAGCGGCTGATGCTGGCGAAACCGTACTTGTCCTGGTTGGCCGTGGCCCAGATGTCCCCGGTCGAGCCGGTGTCGACCGCCACGATCTTGCCCTTCATGCCATCGAGCCCGGTGATGCCGCTGGCGGTCGTGACCGTAAGCGACTGGTCGCTGTCATAATAGGGCTGGGCGAAACTGACCGATGCCAGCCGCTTCTCGGTGATCGTGATCGACGACACCGCCATGTCGATCCGGCCCGACTGCACGGCGGCGAACAGCCCCTGAAACGGGATGTTCTCGATCTCGGCGGTCTTGCCCAGCCGCTTGGCGACCTCGTTGACGAGGTCGACCTCGAAGCCCACGAACTTGCCGGACGAGTCCTGGAACTCCCAGGGCACGTTGCCGATATTGGCCCCGACCGTGAGGTCCGCCGCCCACGCGCGACCCATGCCGAACGTCAACGTCAGCGCCGCCGCGGCGGTCACGAGGAACCGGCGGGAAAGTCGATGCCCGATCATGGGGGTCATTCTCCAGGGTTGGCGGAGCGGAGCGAGAGGCACGATCGAGATGGAGGACGCACCGGCAAAGGTCAACGTCCCCGCGGCAGCAGTTTGCCGGTAGAGTTCCTGGCGACCTGGCCGAATGCGCCGAAGTGCGGCTTGCACCGCCCGGCGTCCTGGGCGATGGAAAGGCTCGCGTCCGGGTGCGACAGGTTCGCGGCCACCGGGCACGGGTGGTGGCCAACGACTTGCGGTGGAATCGATGCGGGTCGATCGAAGACAGCTCAGGCCGCACAGAACGGACGCGCAGGCGAGCAATCGTGCCGGGCATCTGGCCGAGCAATGGCGCGCCGCCGGCCTCGCCGTCGAGATGGTCGAGTACCTGAATCCGGACAGCGAGCCCGGCGGCTACGTGCTGACCGGGCGCAGCCGCACCTCGGTGATCAGCTGCCGCTGCGAGATCTGGCTCCATCGGCGCCTGCCTTGGGGCGGGCGCCGATGGAGCC
>JAPJRA010000175.1 GCA_030824835.1 Geminicoccaceae bacterium
CTCGACGATCTTACGGTTCTGGTTCATCGCAGTCTTGCGGAGCAGCGCATGGGCTGCATCCTCCGAGCAGCCCCGCGACTTCATCAGCAGGCTTTTGGCTCGCTCGACGAGCTTGCGGTTCTCCAGCTCGCTGCGCGCCTCCTCGAGCTCGCGCACGAGCCGTGAATAGGCGCCGAACCGGCTGACCGCCAGGTCCAGGATCGGCTTGACCCGCTCGCGCTTGAGCCCGTCGACCACATAGGCCGAGACCCCGGCATCGACCGCCGCGCGGATCGAGGCCGTGTCCGAGCGGTCGACGAACATGGCGATCGGGCGTCGCACGGCACGGGACAGCTGAAACATGTTTTCCAGCATGTCCCGGTCCGGGTTGCCGAGATCGATGATGATCACATCCGGATTGATCTCGGCGATCCGGCGGGCGATGCCGGTGACGTCGTGCACGACGGTGACGTCGTGATAGCCAGCCTCACGCAACCCCGCCTCGATGATCGAGGCGCGGATACGATCCTCATCGAGCACCAGGACGGTCAGCGCAGGTGACGTCATCGCCGCATTTTGCCAACCCAGGCGAATGGCGCAATCGGCTGGATCGGCAAAATGACAAAAGTCCCCTGCCCATGTGCCGTCCGCCACCTGGATTGCCGGTTCCGTTGCGTCGAGTGGCAGTTGGCGAGCGGGTAGGAGCGGTGCGGCATTGTCACGTCATCTCTTCTCCGGGCTACAGATCTTCAAGACACCTCACTCAAGGTGAGAGGACGCCTGGAGGAGATCGGAGATCCATCCTGGCCAACGAATGGGGCGAGGCCGGGATCGAGCGGCGGACGCGCCCCGCCCGTTGGCCGGTCGGAGCAGGCATCAAGCCTGCCAGGTCTCGCCTCCCGTCGGCAAGGTCCCATTCGCGAAGGGCTGGGTGAACGTGGGACACCAGGGCCCGACCATCTCGCAGATAGGCAACACCACGCACCCCAAGCAGCGGCTCGACGTCGCGGAGGCTGGGCCCGAACGCGTGAACAAGCCAGACCGAACGGATGATGATCCCGATCACGACGCAGTGGCGATGGCGCGGGTCAGGTACGGCTCTCATCCACCCACCCTGACCCAAGCTGCTGCGGATCACCAGCCCAGCCGCTCACCCTGCCGTGGAAATTGGCGGGCGCTGCGCTCGTGCTGTCGTGGGTCCGCTGTGAGCCGGCCGGTGGGGGTGTCGCAGGAGGCTTCGCCACGAAACGATGGGACGGGCATCGACCTGTCGCTCGAGCGGATGGAACGCCGCGGCAGCCGTGTCGCTGACGACGTCGCTTCGGGCCCTGCTCAGGCGAACGACGGAACAAATGTTGATCCAGATAAATGATCATTGCGCTGGAACATGCAGCTCGTCGAGGAGGCACCGGTCATGCCCACAAATAATGCCGAGCGCTGCGGATCCGGTGACCCAGCGGAACACCCTGTCGCCGCCAACCTGCTTGAGATCGCCGATGGCGATGTCGTCCGCTACGCTATCGCCCCCTAATTCTTCCGCGCGGACGCCAGCGACGCTGCGCTGTTGCTCAAACCAATCGAGGCGGCGTACGTGCTGTTCCCCGAAGCGAAGAGCCCGCGCCAACGACGGGGCGCCTCCCAGCCACCGCACTGGGCAGTGGAGTGTGCTGGCGGGCATATTACGGCACGAGGCCTCTCCGCGTGAGCCCAATCGTCCTGGGTGCACCTTGGCAGCAGGCGCCGTGCGGAGGGCGCATTTGGAGAAATTACCGCGGATCACCTTGCATCGTGGCTGCTTGCCGTGGATTCGCGTTAGGCGATGAGTAATTCATAAACAATGATAGATTGATAAGAAAAGAATAGAAATCCAAAGGTACATATATTGATCTGTTTATCCTCCTAATATTTCCTCTAATTCAGATGAACAGCCTGACTGCCGACAGGCGGTCGTTGAATGTCTTGTTGCACAAGTCGATGCGGCTAAGCCGGTCGAAGTACGCTTCCACCATCTAAGCCTTACCCAGGATGGCGCGCGTGCGTTACCGTCGATTCCCGAGCCGATGACCACCTGTTTGACAACCTGCCGCCTTATGGGCTTCTGGGGCGTGCCTAATCTCGGCGATGGATGGCTGTTCCGCGCCGCGCAGGCGTTCCCGCGGGAGCAAGTCCCCAGCAGCCGGCTGACAGGCATGGTCGGATTCGCCCGTTTTCGCGACTGGCAGCTCCATTTGACAAGACGGCGACGACCCGAAGGATTCGTGCGAATCATGGCCGCGTTGTGGCAGTGCCTATTGCTGCCGATGAGCGGAACGTTGGCCACAGCGATTTGCCAGCGGCCAGAACACCATAGAGCTGATCCGGCGGCCACCTTCTGGCGGTAGCGCTTTCGACATTGGTTCAGCGGCGGTCGGTCGACCTTCGAGATCTCCCAGGTTCTGGTTCGGCTCGATCTGTTGCATGCGAGTAGGCTTTTCGCACCTGTGTACAGGAGCACTTCCCTTACCCGTCAGCCTAGCTGATGTGTCCACTCAAGGGGTGCAAGCCCACAACCCGGCCGGCTCATTGCCGCCCTCGCCGCTCTGGGGCGTGGGGGTGCCGCCGTTGCCACCGTCTCCACCGGTGGACGACGGGGCATCACCGGAAGTGCCGCCGTCGCCGCCCGCCACGAAAAGTCCGCCCAGACAATCCGTCCGAGCTACGTGATCACTCAGGTGAATGTCGGCTCCATCAACTTACCCTTGATGAGCGACTAGATTTCGTTCGGAGAATTTCCACCTCTTGGCCAAGTTAGATGGCTGCGAGTTGCTGAGTTAGGCAAGCGGCACCGCGACGGACTCCTTATAACGTTACCAAGCCTGAGTTGGTGATTACCGAGAGTTGAGGACTCGCCTGTAGAGGACCTCGCCTTCAAGCGATAGAATGCCTCTTGGCTGGAGCTGCGAACGGCGGCGGCACTGCGGATCACCGGCTCGATCTACGGCACCGTCGACAGGTCACCTTGGGGAATGATGGTGTCGCCGATGCCGCTCCGCTCGGCCGAGAACAGGCTTTTCGGAATATTGGCCTCGCCGACCATGGTCGATTCGATGCCGCCATTGTCGAACTCCCCATCGGGGGCAGAGCAGTCGCCAGCTGAACCACCCATGGGGCATGACCAAGGTCCGGTCGGGATGAAGGATCCGCATCAATCTTATCCGCTGGCCATCGAGTTGGCAGCGCCGGCGCTGGAGGCGAGGACGCGGTCAATCAGGGATGCGGCGGCAGGTGGCAGGTGGCTCTGCGCGCGGAGGGCCTGCCAATCCACCGGTGCCGGCGTGCGTTCGGCCAGGATGTCGAGTAGGTCGCGCTTTGACGTCAGGGCGTCGCGACAGCCTTCCTCGACCAAGTTCTTGGCGGCGGCCCGCGGCATGTGGTCTGCCAGGGCGAAGCTCGCGGCCTCGGCCAGCAGCAGGCCGTGACTGGCGGCGAGGTTCTGCCGCATCCTGTCCGCATCGACGACCAGTGTGCGGGCCAGCGCCTCCGCATGGGTCAGCGACGCCGCAGCGGCGACGACCATGTCCGGCAGCACCCGCCACTCCACCTGCCACGCGGCGCCGTCGCGCTCGTGGGCGTGAAGCATCGCGTCGTACATCCCGCCCAGCAGGCCGGAGTTGAGGCGGGCCAGCGCCACCAGCGCCTCGGCGCGGATCGGGTTCGACTTCTGCGGCATGGTGGAGGAGCCGCCGCCCTCGGCCTCGCGCACCTCGCCGACCTCGTTCTGCGCCAGCAGCAGCACGTCCAGGCCCAGCTTGCCAAGCGTGCCGGTGAGCAGCGCCAGCCAGGACGCCAGCTCGGCCATCGTGTCACGCTGGCTGTGCCAGGGCATGGCCGGGCAGGCGAGCCCCAGCGCCGCGGCCAGCCTCTGCATGACCGCAATGCCGCTCGGGCCGAGCGCGGCGAGATTGCCGGCAGCACCGCCGAACTGCACGGCCAGCAGGCGCGGCCGCAGCTGGGCCAGTCGCTCGACGTGGCGCGGCAATGGCGCCAGCCAGCCCGCCACCTTGAGACCGAACGTCGTGGGCAGGGCCTGCTGGTAGCGGGTGCGCCCGATCATCGTGGTCGCGCGCTGCGCCACCGCCAGGCCGGCCAGGGCCGTGCACACGGCCTCCAGACGCCGCTCGATCACCTCCAGTGCCTGGCGCAGTTGCAGGACCAGGGCGGTATCGACGATGTCCTGCGAGGTGGCGCCCCAATGCAGGCTGTCGGCGTCGTCGCCCGCCACCCGTCGCAGCTGGGCGACGAGGGCCGGCACCGGCACGCCGGCCCTGGCGGTGCCGCGGGCGAGGTCGTCGAGATCCGGTGCGAATGCCGCCAGCGCGGCGACGATTCGCCTGGCGGCGGCCGGGTCGATGACGCCGAGCCCGCCCTCGACCTCGGCCAGGGCGCTCTCCACCCGGACCATGGCCCGCGCCATGGCCGCATCGCCGAGAATGGCCGCGGTCTCGGGGTCGGTCAGCAGCGGCTCGAACACAGCTGGGCGCATCGCACGGTCTCAAGTTCCGGGTTGTAGGTTGAGGATTGCTCTGGCTTCGGGGACGGTTGCGGGGCGTCGGTTGTAGGCGGGGCAGAGGTCGGCGAGACGGGCGACCAAGGCGGCGTTGGACGGCGCCAGCGTGTCTTTGTCCCAGCGCACATTGTCCTCGAGGCCGGTGCGGCAGTGGCCGCCCAGCTCGAGCGACCAGCGATTGAGCGTCAGCTGGTCCCTGCCGATGGCGGCCCCGGTCCAGGTCGCGTCCGGCGCCAGGCGCCTGAGCGTCGCGACATAGAACTCGAAGGTCTCGCGATCGACCGGCATCGCGTTCTTCACGCCCATGACGAACTGCACGTGCAGCGGCGCCCTGATCCTGCCGGCCCGCTGCATCTCGACCGCCTTGAAGATCATCGACAGGTCGAACGCCTCGATCTCGGGCTTGACGCCGTGCGCCAGCATCTCGGCGGCCAGCCAGTCGATCAGATCCGGCGCGTTCTCGTAGACCCGGGTCGGGAAGTTGCACGAGCCGGTGGCGAGCGAGGCCATGTCGGGCCTGAGGGCCAGCATGGCGCCGCGCTCCCGGCCGGCACCGGAGCGGCCGCCGGTCGAGAACTGGAGGATCATGCCGGGGCAGTGCCGCCTCAGCTCCTCCTGCAGCCGGGCGAACCTGGCCGGGTCGGAGGTCGAGGACTGGTCGTCGTTGCGGACGTGCAGATGGGCCAGCGTGGCGCCGGCCTCGAAGGCGGCCTGGGTCGATTCGACCTGCTCGGTGACGGTGATCGGCACCGCCGGGTTGTTCTCCTTGCGCGGCAGGGAGCCGGTGATCGCCACCGTGATGATGCAAGGTGTGGGCTCGGGCATGGGTGGCCTCCTTGGCGGTTATCGGATCGGGCTGGCGGCGGCGTGTTGCATGAGCAGGCGCGCGGCCGCCGCGCGCACCCGGCGCGCCACGGCCTCCGGGCCGATCGCGCGCGTCAGCCGCGCCATCGGCACCTCCAGGGCGATCGGGCTGGCCGGCGGCAGGTGGCGCAGCACGCCCAGGATGTCGAGGCCGCCCTCGCCGGGCGGCAGGCGCTCGGCCCGCGCCTGGTGGAGGAGGCCCTCGGTCGTGGTCGGCCGCTCCGCCGGCGCGTCGCAGACATGCACCAGGGGCAGCCGTGACGGCGGCACGGCGCCCAGCTGCCGGACCGTGCTGCCGGAGCGGTCGAGGTGCAGGATGTCGACCAGGATGCCCGTGTCGGCGCGGCCGGTGGCCTCGACCACGCGCATGGCCGCGGCGAGGTCGGGCACGACCGTCCAGGGGAAGAACTCGAGCAGAGCCGTGAGCCCGTAGCCGGAACCCAGCTCGCCGATCGCGGCCAGGCGGTCGGCCAGCCGGGCGGGATCCGGGTCATAAGGGGCGGTGATCACGTGACGGGCGCCGAGCGCCGCGCCGACGGCCAGGAACGGCTCCAGTGCCCTGACGTCGAGCTCCGGGGTGATCTTGACGAACTCGATGTCGAGCACGCCCACGCCGGTCGCCGCCATGGCCGCCTTGGTCGCCCGCAGCATCGCCGGGTCGTCCATGAGCGGGTAGCTGGGCGTGGCCTCGGTGACCCTGATCAGGCGCAGGCCCACGGTCCGGTAGCCCGTGCGGGCCGCGACCGGGATCATCTCCGGCGGTGGCAGGCCCAGCACCGTCAGGTGGGCGAGCGAGAAGGCCGGGGTCACGGCGCGTACCCCGGCGCGCGGGCGGCCCGGTCCGTGTCCCCGATCGCCGCGCCGGCGGCATGGCAGCCGGCGATGTAGCCGAAGGTCATCGCCGGGCCGAGATTGATCCCGCCGGCGGGGTAGTGGCCGCCCATGACGCTGGCCATGTCGGCCCCGGCCGCATAGAGCCCCGGTATCGGTCCGCCGGCGATATCCAGCACGCGCGCGCTGGCATCGGTCCGCAGCCCGGCAAAGGTGCCAAAGCTGCCCGGCACCACCTTGACCGCGTAGAACGGGCCGCGCTCGAGCGGCGCCACGCACGGGTTGGGCCTGTTGGCCGGGTCGCCGCCCCGGCGATTGTAGGGCGTGCCGCCGCGGCCGAACGCGGGATCCTCGCCCCGGCGGGCGTGCCGGTTGTACGCGGCCACCGTCCGCTCCAGCCCCGCCGGGTCGATCCCGCACTGGCGGGCGAGCTCGGCGAGCGTGCGGCCGGTCCTGAGATAGCCGGAGCGGATGTACGGCCCCGCCGGCAACGGCCTCGGCCGGGCGATGCCGAGGCCGTAGCGGCGCTGGAAGGCACGGGTGCAGACCAGCCAGGACGCCACCTCCTGCCCCGGCGGCACGGCGCGCAGCATCGCCGCGACATAGTCGTGATAGCCGTCGCCCTCGTTGCAGAACCGGCTGCCGTCCGCGAGCACGCCGATGATGCCCGGCTTGTTGCGCTCGATGATGTGCGGGAAGCGGCCGGTCGTGCCGTCGGCGAACGGCACCAGCGACACCGGGCACCAGGCGCCCGCCGCGGCCAGGGTGGCGTCCACGCTCCCGCCCACCGACTCGCCGAGGCGCAGGCCGTCGCCGGTCGCCGACGGCGCGGCCACCGTCCGATGCGCCGCGGCGGCCGGGAACATGGCCCGGCGGCGCTCGGGAT
>JAPJRA010000176.1 GCA_030824835.1 Geminicoccaceae bacterium
CCTTCGCGCTCGTGTCGCCAATGTCTCCGGATGCCCCGGCCTACCACTTGCCGCGACGCGACAGCCGCTCGAGCTTGCGGTTCAGCGCGGCGAGGCTGTCCGGCGCCTGGGCCTGGCCGCTCAGCACATCGTGCACGGCGTTGAAGAACTCGGAGCTGACCTGGTTGTACTTGCCGCCCGTGACCCGCGACGGCCGCGCCACCGCGTTGACGAAGACCTCGTAGAGCGAGCCGAAGAACGGCACTGCCGCCAGGACCTCGGGGTCCTTGTAGAGCGCCTCGATGGTCGGGTTGTAGGAGCCCTCGATCGCACGCCGCTTCTGCTCCTCCTTTGAGGTCAGGTAGTGGACGAGATCGGCCGCGAGGTCGGGATGCGGGCTGTAGGCCGAGACCGCCAGCTGCCAGCCGCCGAGCGTGCCGGTCTTCTTGCCGTCCGGCCCGCCGGCGGGCAGGGCCGCCACACCGATCTTGTCCTTGACGGCGCTGTCCTCCGCCTGGCCCAGCGCCCAGGCATAGGGCCAGTTGCGCATGAACACGGCGTTGCCGGACTGGAAGACGCCGCGCGCCTCCTCCTCGCTGTAGTTGAGCACGCCTTCGGGCGTTATCTTGCCCACCGTCGATGCGGCCCAGGTCAGTGCCTCGGCGGCCTTCGGGTTGTCGATCGTGATCGCACCCTCGGCGTCGACGATCTGCCCGCCGCCATAGCTGTCGACCCACTCCAGCGCATTGCAGGTCAGGCCCTCGTAGGCCTTGCCCTGATAGACGAAGCCCCACATCCGGTCGTTGCCCTCGGCGCGGGCCTTGTCCTGGATCTCCTGGGCCGTGGCGCTGAGCTCGGCCCAGGTCTGGGGCGGCTGCTTGCCGGCGGCCTCGAGCAGATCCTTGCGGTAGAACAGCATGCCGGCGTCGGTGTACCAGGGCATCGCCACCAGCTTGCCGTCGACGGTGTTGTTCTGGATGATAGCCGGGAAATGCTGCGTCACCTCGTCGGCCGGGATCTTGTCGGTCAGGTCGATGAAATGGTTGGCCAGGATGCCAGGCCAGATCACGTCGATCTGGAAGACGTCGATATCGGGTGACTTCGCCGCCAGCAGCTGCTGATAGAGCGCGAGCCGCTCGGTCGCCGAGTTCGGGGTCGAGATCACCTTGACCTGATTGCCCGTCTTCTTCGCCCAGGCATCCACGCCTTCCTGACAGATCTTCAGCTCGAGACCGACCGCACCGCAGGAGAGGGAGATCGTCTCGGCGTGGGCGGTGCCGATCGCCGTCGCCGCCAAGAATGCGCCCGCCAAGGCCAGCCTTGCTGAACCGTGCATCTTGTTTGCCTCCCCTGCTCCGAGCCTTCTTATGGGTCGCGACGCCGAGCCGGGAATGCCCTGCCACGCCTCGCCCATTGCGACGATGGAGCGATGAGGCAATTTACGCAAGCTATGATTGTGGTGATTAAATATCCAACTTGAATGACTTAATGGCGCCCGCAGGCACTCACCGCACCCGGTAGATGCGCGCCTCGAACGGCCGCAGCGGCATGTGGCGGGCATCGTCGCCGGTGCTGTACGGCAGGTTGCCGAGGAGCAGCTCGAGCTGGTCCGCGGGGATGTCGGCCGGGAGCGCGAAGCTCGGCGAGCCGGCGCCAAAGTTCAGGACGATCAGGAGACGCTCGTTTTCAGACGAGCGAACATAGGCGAAGATCTCTTCGTGATCGTCCAGCAGCAGGCGGTAGTCGCCATAGACAATGATGGGGTTTTCCCGCCGGAGCCGGATCAGCCGCCGATAATAGTGAAGCACCGAATTCGGGTCGGCGAGCGCCTCTTCGACGTTGATCTGCCGGTAGTTCGGGTTCGGCTGCAACCAGGGCGATCCGGTACTGAAGCCGGCATTGGGGCCGTCGTCCCACTGCATCGGCGTTCGGGCGTTGTCACGGCTCCGGGCGTGGATCAGGGCCAACACGTCGGCTGCCGCCATGCCGCGCTCTTCGACCAGCTCGCGGTAGATGTTCAAGGTCTCGATGTCGCGGTAGTCGTCGATCGACGGGAACGCCACGTTGGTCATGCCGATCTCTTCGCCCTGATAGACGAAGGGCGTGCCCTGCAGGGTATGCAGCATGGTGGCCAGCAGCTTGGCCGCGGCGACGCGATGCACGCCATCCTCGCCGAACCGGGACACCGAACGCGGCTGGTCGTGATTGGCGAGATAGAGGCTGTTCCAGCCCCGGCCGGCGAGAGCGGCCTGCCACCTGCTCATCACCCGCTTCAGATCGATCAGGCGCCACGGCGCCGGGCTCCACTTGCTGCCGCTGGTCCGGTCCATGTCGAGCGCCACATGCTCGAACTGGAACAGCATGTTCAGCGGGCCCGAGGCCGCGTCGGTCAGCAGCACCGCGTGCTCCGGCGTCGCGGCGACGGCCTCGCCCACCGCCAGGACATCGTACCTGCCCAATACCTCCCGCCGCATCTCGGTCAGGAACTCGAGCAGGCGCGGTCCCTGAATGAAGTGCGCGGCACCCGACTGATAGCGAGCTTCGCGCGTGACCGCGGCGTCCGGCAGGCCCGGCGTCTTGGAGATCATGGTGATGACGTCCATCCGGAAGCCGTCGATCCCCTTGTCCAGCCACCATCGCATCATGTCGTAGACGGCGTCGCGGACCGCCGGGTTCTCCCAGTTGAGGTCGGGTTGCTTTTTCGAGAACAGATGCAAGTAGTATTCGCCCGTGGCGTCATCGCGCTGCCAGGCCGAACCACCGAAGAAGGACTCCCAGTTGTTGGGCTCACCGCCGTCACGACCCGGTCGCCAGATGTAGTAATCGCGATAGGGACTGTCCTTGGACTTGCGCGACTCGACGAACCAAGCGTGCTCGTCCGACGTGTGGTTGACGACCAGATCCATGACCAGCCGGATGCCGCGCGCGTGCAGGCCGGCCAGCAGCTCCTCCCAGTCAGCCAGCGTCCCGAACTCGTCCATGATGGCGTGGTAGTCGCTGATGTCGTAGCCGTTGTCGTCGTTCGGGGACTTGTACACGGGTGACAGCCAGACGACGTCGATGCCGAGCATGGCCAGGTAGTCGATCTTCTGGATGATGCCGCGTAGGTCACCGATGCCGTCGCCGTTGCTGTCGTGGAAGCTTCGCGGATAGATCTGGTAGACGACGCTTTCCTTCCACCATCTCCGCTGCATCGGGCGCTTTCCATGGTGGCTGGGGCGGCCGTTAGCGCCCGCGAGAAATGAACCGGCAGTAGCATTATGGCGACGGCAGCCTCGCCGTCAAACAATGCCCGGTATGCGCGCTGCGGTGACGCCGCTCAAGGGCACCCGCCCCAAGCATTCGGACCTACGCTCGCCGGCGTCTGGCGGATCGCCACCGGCACGTAGCTGCTCGCCAGCGTGGCGACATTCGTGTTGTGTTGCAGGCCGTAGCGGACAGATCCCGCGAACTGCTCGATCATGTTGTCGTGCGCAGCATAGACAAAGTTTTTGCCGTAGACTTTGCCGACGGCGATCGAAGGTGCAACATTACCCGACAGCAATACTCCCGCAGCCGCCTGATGTGCATCGCCCAGGCCTGGCAGGACCGTCGGACCGGTATAGTCGAACGGCACGTTGCCGGCGATCAGGACGATACCCGACGATTGGATCAACACATTGCCTGTCAGCCGATGAAAGCCACCGTGGACGACCGTACCGCCGGTCCGCTCGAGCCAGTTGCCGGCCAGGATGCTGCCGGAGCCGCTGCGCAGGTCCAGGCGCCCACCTGGCGAATCCAGCAGCGTGTTGAAGCGGACCGTGGTGCCACTGCATTTGATGTCGATGACCGCAGCACCCGTTTCATGGTGCCGCTCGACGAGGTTGCGCTCGATGACCCAGCTGCTCGGATCGGTGGAGATGGGTTGGCGCCCGCCACAGATCTCAAGCGCGTCGGATTGCCCCGAGTTGTAATCCGTCGCGATCGGCTTGCCCTGGAAATCATGGAAATAGTTGCCGAAGACATGGGCGTCGTGCTGGAAGCCCCCACCCAGCAGGTAGGATGAGATCCCTTTGCGATCCTTGCCGCCTTTGCTCCAGGGTGCCGGCGAGGACAGCTCGTTGTAGCCTATCTCTGCACCGCGGCCATCGATGCCCTGCACGGCCACCCCCCGCCAGCCGGCAAACCGATTTCGCAATACCTGGTTGCCGGTTCCGCCGACTCGGAGCGTCGCATCCAGCCCCTCGAACTGCAGGCCTACGACCGCATCATTGTCGCCGGAGAGCGTGAAGCCGGCATGGATAGCGGCATGCAGCAGATGCTCGGCGCGGACCACCAACGGTTGGCCCGCCGGACAGTGCCGATTGAGCACGAAATTGCCTTCGTATGCGCCATCGGCGAGCACGATTTCGCAGCCACACTCCACCGACCCGAGCGCTTCGGCGAGTTGTGCTCCCGAGGTGACGCGCTCACCGCAGGCGGCGCGCGTGGGACATGCCGGCGGGCCGGCGCGGTCGGTCCGACCTTCCGCGAAGCCGGAACGGATGTAATGGACGGTCGCCGCCACGCCATCGGCACCGAAGGCTGCGCGCAGATCGGCATAGTTCGCGAGATACTGGACTTCGTCGAAAGCGTCGGGCTGCCGGCCTTCCTGTTGGCCATAGAGTTGATAGTGCCGCTCGCCCATGGCGGCATCTGGCCCGAATGCCGTGATCAAGTCACCATAAGAAGCGATATACTGCAAGCCGTCGAACGCGAGGGCATGTGGAGCGCTAGGAAAGAAGGCAATACACCCTGTCAATATACATTTAGATAAAAGACAAAATCTATTTAAGACTTTCATTGGAGCACCTTACATTAACAAACATCATCGTATTGTGATAATTTCTTCACAAAAGCCAACTGCTAAAATAAGCAAACAGAGATAAGCAGTCAAGTGCCAGTTTGTGGCTGTTGTCAACCTTGAATATTTTCGCTTCGCCACTGCGGTCGCTGCCAGCATGGCGACAAGCCACGATGTCAGCGAGGCGCAGGTCGTTCAGCCGGTGGCGACGCTGGTGGCTCCGTCAGGCAGCGGAGGCTGGTCGCTATTCGCCGGCAATGGCGCGGCGATGCTGTTCTCCTGCAAGAGCAGCCGGCGGCTGTCCGGTGCCACGCCGGCCACCCGGCCGGCCAGCATCGTCATCATGACGTGGCGGAGCAAGGCGCCCGGCCGACCTTGCGGATCGGCCAGGAAGTAGGAGTGGCCGAAGCGGTCGTAGCGGCCGTTGAAGTCGTCGCAATCGACCGCCACCACGTTGCGTGGCGCCTGCTCCGGGTCGGCAGGGCCGGTGTGCCCGAGGCGGCGCCGGATGATCCGGTTGCGGATGTTGACGACCTTGCTGGAGCGCAGCGCGAAGTCGTCGGCCGAGTAGTAGACGACGACGTTGCGCGCCGCGGCCGCGATGACCGCTCCGGGCTGCCCGGGGGCGAACACGTCGTTGGCGACGTCGGCCGCCGCCATGAAGACGTTGCGGAACAGCGCCGGCACTGCGCCATAGCCGTGCGCCCAGGCATCCAGTGCCGTGGCCAGGACCCGGTTGCCCATCGAGTGGGCGAGGATGTTGACGTGCTTCAGGCAGGTCTCCTCGGTGCCGAGCCGGTCGCGCCAGGCGATGAACTTGCCCAGCACCCGTGCCAGTGCCAAGCCGCTGGCGGTGGCGCCCTGCTGGTCGTCCCAGTAGTCGAGGACGAGCCCGAAATCGTCGTCGCACGGCCAGACCAGCGGCACGACCTCGACCAGGTCGGGGGCGAGCGTGTCGCAGAGCTGCTGTAGCCGCTCCGCGTCCGGAAAGATCCGCGCCTCGGGCTGGCAGTTGAAACCATGGAGGTAGAACAGCACCTGCCGGCGGACGGAGCGGCGCAGCCGCCCGAAGAACGGCATCGCGGTCAGCTCCACATATTTTTCCGGCCCCTGGCGGTGGCAGAAATAGAGCGAGGCGCCGGGCTCGTTGTCGTCGCCGGCGAAGACGACCGGCCGACCGGCCTGCGATCGGCGCGAACCCTCGATCCGACGATTGGTGACGAACAGCATCGGCTTGCTCCGGCAAACATTCCAGGAAAAGGAATATAGTCCAAATCCTGGTCGCCACGCAAGCCTCCAGAGATCTTGCCAACCCGCCGGCCCGCTGCCTTGCTCGCGGCCGCAGGCTGTCGGGGAATGCTCGCGATGAACGTGCTCTTCATCACCGCCGATCAATGGCGCGGCGATTGTCTTTCCTGTGTCGGACATCCGGTGGTGCGGACACCGGTGCTCGACCGGCTGGCCGGCGACGGCGTGCTGTTCACGCGGCACCACGCGCAGGCGACGCCATGCGGACCGTCCCGGGCATCGCTGCACACGGGCCTCTACGCCCTCAACCATCGCTCGATCACCAACGGCACGCCGCTGGACGCGCGCCACAAGACCCTGGCGGGCGTCGTCCGGCAGGCCGGCTACGACCCGGTCCTGTTCGGCTACACCGACACCAGCGCCGATCCGCGCCAGCTGCCGCCGGACAGCCCGTGGCTGCGCACCTACGAGGGCGTGGCGCCCGGCTTCCGCACCGAGCTGCGGATCACCGAGGCCGAGAAGGTCTATCTCGACCACCTGGCCGAGCGCGGCTACGGCAGGCTCGACTATGCCGAGGTCTATGGCGGCGGCTTCCTGCGCCCGGCGCCGTTCCGCGCCGAGGACAGCATCACGGCGTTCCTGGCGGACCGGTTCCTGGACTGGCTCGGCCGGCAGGGTGGCGAGCCCTGGTTCGCGCACGTCTCGTTCCTCAAGCCGCATCCACCCTACGTCGCCCCCGAGCCCTGGTACTCGCTGGTCTCGCCGGACGACGTGCCGCCGCCGATCCGGGCCGCGACGGTGGAGGCCGAGGGAGCCATGCACCCTTGGCTCGCCGCGCACCTCGCGGCTCCGGTGGCTGGTGCCGACCGGCGCCGGCTGCTCGACGGTGCGAGCCTCGCGCGACTGCGGGCGGTCTATTACGGCCTGATCGCGGAGGTGGACCACCATCTCGGGCGGATCCTGGACGCGCTGGCCCGCCGCGACGCGCTGGAGCGGACCCTCGTCCTGGTCACCGCGGACCATGGCGAGATGC